>CAZTCU010000267.1:0-4237 GCA_964612235.1 uncultured Rhizobium sp. | reverse complement strand
ACATCGGAGCCTCCGCGCGGTACAACAATGCCAAGCTCAGCTTCGGCTACCGCGCCGACATGTTCTTCGGCGCGATGGATGGCGGTCAGGAGGCGGCGAAGGATTACAATCGCGGCTTTTACGGTCCCTATATGAACGTCAGCATCGGACTTGGCGGATAAGGCCTGCCTGGGTTAGGACAAGCGGCGCGTTCGCTGTTGCAACGGCGGGCGCGCCTTTGTTTTGGGGACGAAGATGGCGAACATTGAAATCCGCACCGTCTGGCAAAAGGACGATCCCGCCGCATCGCACGATGTGGTGGCGTTGTGGGATGAATCGGGCGCGATCTTTCCCAAGGACCGGCCCGACCGTCTGAAGGAACTCGTTGCCGCGGCCTATGTTGATGGCAAGATCGCAGGCGCCTGCACGGCGCGCCCTATCGACTACAAGGTATTGCGCGCGCAAGTCTTTCACATTCGCTCAACTATCCTGGCCGGTGCGCAGCACGACGAGGTCTTGTTGTGCCTTCTGTCGTCTGCCAAATCTGTCCTGCAGCCATGGGCACAAGTCCATGCGGACAAGCGCCTCAAAGGGATATTGGCGATCTTCGATTCCGATGCCTACGATGGGCTCTATGCCGAGCCCATCATCCGCTCGCACGGCATCGAGTTGGTGTTGACCGGCTGCACCGATGAAGGCCGCCAGATCCGCACGATATGGTTCGACGATGCAAAACTCGCAAAGTGAAGCGGTGAAGGCCACGGAGCTGCACGGCATCCTGTGGCTGGCGTCGTATCCGAAGTCCGGCAACACCTGGACCCGGAATTTCCTGCACAATCTGCTCAACATCCTCGAAGGCATCGACGAGGACGAGCAGGACATCAACAAGATGAACGAGCTCACCTTCTGGGAGATATCGGCCGAACCTTACGAGAAACTCCTCGGCAAGCCGGTCACGCTCGCCACCCGCCAGGAGATCGCCGAGATCCGGCCCACGGTGCAGGAACTGATCGCTGCCCGCGTCGACGGGCTGGCGATGATAAAAACCCATCATTGCCTCGTCACCGATCGCGGCCATCCCGTCATCAACACCAAAGTCACGGCAGGCGCGGTCTATATCGTGCGCAATCCGCTGGATGTGGCGATCTCGCTCGCCAACCACATCAGCGGCACCATCGACGATGCCATTGACATGATGGCGGCGCGCGGCACGGAAACCCTTGTCAGCGAACGCAGTGTCTACGAGGTCTATGGCTCCTGGAGCCAGCATGTCGAAAGCTGGACCCGCAAACCCCATCAGGCCATCTATGTCATGCGTTACGAGCAGATGCTGGAAGACCCGGAACGAACCTTCGGCGAGCTGGCCCGCCACCTTCTTCTGAAACCGCGCCCCGAACAGCTTCATCTCGCCATCCAGCGTTCCTCGTTCGACAATCTGAAGAAGCAGGAAGCCGAGCAAGGCTTCAAGGAGAAACCCGACAAAGCCGAAGTCTTCTTCCGCTCCGGCAAATCGGGCGAGTGGCGCGACAAGCTCACCCGCCGCCAGGTTCGCGAGATCGTCTCGACGCATCACGGACAGATGCAGCGATTCGGCTATCTGACCGACGAGTTGAAACACCTCGTCGCCAACGGCTGATCGCGGGGCCTGGCGGGGCCGCCTCAGCAGGTAACAATGTTGCCCGGTGGCGAGAATTATTTTCCGGCGCCCGCACCTCAACTCGCGCTACCCAAGCGTCTTAGTAACCGCAATCGGGGACTGAGCCTCGATCGAGTTATGCTGGCCCATGGCTGAAGCACAGGAACCAGGCCGCAATGGCGCAAACCAAACGCGCAACGGCACCGGCATGAACTTGTCTGTGCTCGAGGCCTGGTTTTTGCGCGAAGTGTGGCCACTGGAGGCGATCTTGATGCAGTATTTGCGTCAGAACTGGCACGATCAGGCTGCCGCGCAAGCCCTGCTGCACGACGTGTATGTGAGGGTCTATGAAGCCGCCCGCGAGGAAATTCCCGAACATCCGAAAGCTTTCGTTTTCACGATAGCGCGAAATCTCCTGATCAGCCGCGTCCGCCAGCGCAATATCGTGCCGATCGAGGCCGTGGCCGACTTCGAGTCCATGGGGCTTGCGATCGATGCGCCGGGGCCGGAGCAGGTCACGATCGGGCGCGACGAGTTGCGCCGCCTGGAGGCGGCGATCGACAAGCTTCCGCCGCAGTGCCGCAAGGTCGTTCTGATGCGCCGGGTAGACGGTCTGTCGCGTTCGGAAATCGCGCTGCGCCTGGGCATCACGGAAAGCACCGTGTCTTCCTATTTGCGCCACGCGATGTCGGTTCTCGATGACGTGATCTTTGGCGCCCATGGCAGCGGGAAGACGCCATGACAACGGAAAATCTCACCAGTCATACGTCAGTCGCCGCGATCAAGCAGCGCGCCATCGAATGGCTGGAACGTTCGGAGCGCAGCGATTTCAGCGCAGCAGATAGCGAAGTGCTCGAACAGTGGCTTTCGGAATCTGCCGGCCATCGTGTGGCGTTCTGGCATGCGAAGAGCGCTTGGGAGCGTGCGGGGCGCCTCGGCATCTTGAAGGCGCCGAGTCCCGTTGTCCGCAGATCGCCGTCGCGGTTCTGGATCGCGCTGGCGAGTTCGGCAGCGATTGTCATTGCCGTGGCAGGTATCGGAACGGTCTGGCTCAAGGGCGACAACGAGCGCGTGCTTTCCACGGGGCGGGGCGAAAGCGAAACCGTTTCGCTCGACGACGGCAGCAAGATCGAGTTGAACACCGATACCGAGGTTCGGATCGGCTCGGAGCTTGGCCGGCGCACAGCCACGCTCGTTCGCGGCGAAGCCTATTTCCAGATCGTTCACGATGCCGCACATCCGTTCACGGTCATCGCCGGAGATCATCGCATCCTCGACCTGGGAACGAAGTTCTCGGTTCGGCAATCGCAGGACGGATTGCGTGTGGCGCTCATGGAAGGAAAGGCGCAAATCGCCGATCTCTCCGCCTCGGGGACACGCAAACCGGTGGTCCTGCTTCCGGGCGATGTGGCGCTCGCCGACAAAAGCGGAATCAGCGTCGAGCGCAAGCCGATCCGCGTTCTTGCCGACGATCTGGCATGGCGGCACGGGGGGCTCGTGTTTCACAATGCAAGCCTCGGCGATGCCGTGGCCCAGTTCAATCGCTACGGCAAGGTCAAGCTCGTCGTCTCAGACCCGCGCGTAGCCGGTCTCACCATCAACGGCGCATTCCGTGCCGCCGGTTCGGAAGAATTTGCCGGCGTCGCGCATGAAATCTTCGGTCTTCGTATCGAGCGGCGGGAAAACGAAATCGTTCTTTCGCGCTGAAACATTCGTCCGGCCGATCCCGGACACAAGGGGGGAAATCCATGAACCAACTGAAAAACACGCTGTTGTCGGGCATCGCCGCGAGCGCATTGCTGCTTGCGACCCAGGCGATGGCCGAACCGTTCGATATTCCCGGCGGCACGTTGTCTGCGGCACTCGACAAATACACTGCGCAAACCGGCGTCGATCTTGCGGTCTCGGCGCAGGCGCTGAAAGGCGTCAAGACACGTGGCGTCGCCGGCACCATGTCTGCCGATGAGGCGCTCTCGCGCCTTTTGTCGGGCACCGGCTTCGTCACCCGCCGCGTGGGAAGCGCCATCGCCATCGTGCGCGAGCCCGGCCAGCAAAGCGAACTCGCCGCTCCTAACTTACAGAATATCCAGATTGCACAGGCCGCACCGGCCCGCGCCGCCGTCGAAACGGTAACGGTGACATCTTCAAAACTCGGCGGCGCAGATGTGCAGAGCATTCCGATTGCAATCACGGCACTCAGTCAGGAACAGCTGACCTCGCGCCAGATTGCTGGTGGGCCGGACCTGATCAAGGAAGTTCCGAACCTCACTTTCACCAAGACCAATTTCACCGGCTATTCGATCCAGATCCGCGGCATCGGCACACAGGCGATCTCTGTGACGACCGATCCGGCAGTTGCGGTGTCGTTCAACGATACGCCGTTCATCCGCAACCATTTCTTCGAACAGGAATTCTACGACGTAGCACAGGTCGAAGTCCTGCGCGGTCCGCAAGGCACGCTTTACGGCCGCAATGCGACAGCGGGCGTGGTGAACGTCACCTCCGCCAAACCAACCGACCAGTTCGAAGCAATGGCCTCTACCGACATCGGCAACTACAAGAACCGCCGTTTCGAGGGCATGATCAACCTTCCGATTGTCGGTGACAAACTCGACCTGCGCA
>CAZTCU010000266.1:2018-4239 GCA_964612235.1 uncultured Rhizobium sp. | reverse complement strand
GCGGCAACGCCGATCCGGGGACGATCACAAAGTGCTGCAGCGAATATCCCGAACCCTAACACTTACCTCCCCGCGAGGGGGAGGTAAGGGCATGCGCAAATTAGAATGATCTACCTCGGCGCCAGCACCATCATCATCTGACGGCCTTCCATTTTCGGATACTGCTCGATCTTGGCGATCGGTTCGACATCCCTCTGGATGCGGGTGAGCAGTTCCATGCCGAGATTTTGGTGCGCCATTTCACGGCCGCGGAAACGCAACGTGACCTTCACCTTGTCGCCTTCGTCGAAGAAGCGGCGGACCGAACGCATCTTCACGTCGTAATCGTGATCGTCGATGGTCGGGCGCATCTTGATCTCCTTGATCTCGATGACCTTCTGCTTCTTGCGGGCTTCGGCGGCTTTCTTCTGCTGTTCGTATTTGTATTTGCCGTAGTCCATCAGCTTGACCACGGGCGGCTTGTTGTCGGGCGAGACTTCGACGAGGTCGAAACCTTTTTCCTCCGCGATGGCGCGGGCTTCGTCGGTGCCGATTTCTCCGTATTTGTGGCCGTCGTCTCCGATCAGAAGGATGGAGCGGGCGAAAATTTCCTCATTGACGCGAGGGCCGTCCTTCGCAGCGGGGGCGGGGGCCTGCGTTTGAAAACGTCTAGGTACTATGACTCTCTCCTGTTGGCAGCCGTGCGCACGCATTCCGCAGAGCTTTCGCCGGCCCTACGAATCGCTGTTCGGATTTGGCTCAGGCGGAGTCTCCTTGTCGTCGGCGCGCGGCAGTGGTTGTCGCGCGAACCCGAGGCGCCTCAAGGCGCCCAGGTTCTGGGCCAGAATAGAACGGCTTATGGGTTTGGCAAGCCTTAATCCGCTGTTTCCTTGCGGGTTTCGGCTTCCTTTTTGATCCGGGCGATGAAGGTTTCCAGCGGCATGGCTCCCAAATCCTTGCCGGAACGCAGACGAACCGCGACTTTCCCTTCCGCGGCCTCTCGCTCGCCCACGACCAGCATGTAGGGGATTTTCTGCAACTGTGCGTCGCGGATCTTCTTCTGCATCCGCTCGGCGGTGGTGTCGATGTCCACGCGCAGGCCCGCCGTGCCGTTGACCACCGGGGTCTGGAACAGCGTGTCGAGAACCTTCTGCGCGTAGTCGCTCACCTTGTCGCTGATCGGAATGACGCGCGCCTGGATCGGAGCGAGCCATGTCGGGAACGCGGCCGCATAATGCTCGATCAGGAACGCGGTGAAGCGTTCATGCGTGCCGAGCGGCGCGCGATGGATCACATAGACCGGCTGCTCGCTGCCGTCCTCGGCGATGTAAGTGAGGTCGAAGGTCTGGGTGGCGAGGAAGTCGAGCTGGTTGGTCGAAATCGTGTATTCGGTTCCGATCGCGCTTCTGATCATGAAGTCGATCTTGGGGCCGTAGAAAGCGGCTTCGCCTTTGGCTTCTACGAACGGATAACCGGATTCCGTCATCGCCGCGCGGATGATGCCGAGCGCATCGAGCCATTTCTGCGGCTGGTCGACATATTTGTCGAGCTTGTCGAGATCGGGCAGCGACAGGCGCATGTAATAGTCTTTGATGTCCATCAGGTCGTAATAGCGCGCGTGCAGATGCATCACGCGGATGAACTCTTCCTTCGCCTGGTCGTAGCGGCAATAGATATGCGCGTCGTTCATGCAGAACCCGCGCACGCGCATCAGCCCCGACAAACCGCCCGACGCCTCATAGCGATAGTCCTGTCCGTATTCCGCGATGCGCAGCGGCAGTTCGCGATAGGAATGCCGCGTCGCTCCGTAGATGGTGTGGTGGAACGGGCAGTTCATCGGCCGCAGGTAATAGTTCTCGCCGTCGATATCGAGCGGCGAATACATGCTGTCGGCGTAATAGGGCAGATGGCGCGAACGATAGAACAGCGACTCCTTGGTGATGTGCGGCGTCGCCACGCGGCGATAGCCGTCCTTGCGCTCTTCCTGCAACGCCAGGAATTCCAGCTCCTGCCGGATCACCATGCCGTTGGGCATCCACAACGGAAGGCCGGCGCCGATATCGGGCGAGAAGGTGAAAAGCTCCAGCTCCTTGCCGAGCTTGCGATGGTCGCGCTTCTCCGCTTCTTCGAGGCGATAGAGATAGGCCGCCAGTTCCTTGTCGTCGCGCCACGCCGTTCCGTAGATGCGCTGGAGCATCGGATTGTTGGAATCGCCGCGCCAGTAAGCGCCCGCGATCTTGGT
>CAZTCU010000266.1:290-2008 GCA_964612235.1 uncultured Rhizobium sp. | reverse complement strand
CGACACGTCCTCGCCCGCCGGGATCGCGCGAATGAGTTCGGCTTTGTAGAACTCGCCCATCTTCTCGAAATGCGCGATGGCGTCGTCCCGTTGCCAGACCTCACGATGGGTCGGCACGTCCTGCGAAACGATCTCGTGCATCTTCGCTTCGATCTTCGCGAGATCGTCGGGCGTGAACGGTGTCTCGCGCGCGAAGTCGTAATAGAAGCCGTCCTCGATGGTCGGCCCGATGGTGACTTGCGTGCCCGGATAAAGCTGTTGCACCGCCATCGCGAGAATATGCGCGCTGTCGTGGCGGATCAGTTCGAGCGCTTCGGGATCCTTGCGCGTGATGATGCGCACCTTGGAGTCGCCTTCGAGCGGCCGGAAGATGTCCCAGACCTTGCCGTTCACTTCGACGGCGAGTGCGGCCTTCGCCAGCCCCGGCCCGATGGCCGCAGCGACGTCCGCCCCGGTGCTCCCGCGCGTGAGCGTCAGCGCCTTGCCGTCGGGAAGGGTGACAGTCAGTTCATTTGGAGCGGGCGCGGACACGGTTTATTTCCCTAAAAGCCTTTGGAACGAACCATCTGTGAGCCCGGCGGCTCAAAGTCAAGGCATGGCGGGTCTTCAGGCTGCGTTCAGAAAAGAAGTCTTAAGCACAAGGCCACGAACGGCCCGGAAACTCGTTTATTATCGGTGGGTATTCGTTCGCAGTGAGGATTCGATGGTCCGTTTGGGATTTGCCGGTTTGACTGCCGCCTTGCTGGTGTCGGCCGCCCCTGTTTACGCAGCGCCGGGCGACGATACGCCCGCCGAAGTGATGCGCGATTGCGGCGGCGACAGCCTGCCGCGCGACGAGGTCAGTTCCTGCCTGGAACGCGCCCGGGTGCTGGATCAGTCCAGCCCGTCGCCGGAACTCCAGTCGCTGGAAGCAAGGCTCGAACAGCGGGTCAAGGCCGCCCCGGACGATGCCGATACGCCCCCACCGCCGCCGTCGCGTTACGACCGGATGGGCGCGGACGACAACCAGCCGCCGCCGGATGAGGATTACGACAACGGCAACGCCGCGCCCGACGACGAGATGGGTCCGAACGACCAGCCGCCGCCGGACGAAGACAATGGCTCCGACGACCAAGGTCCGCCCGATGCCCATTCCGGCCATGGCAATCAGCCGCCGGATGCGGGCAGTTGGGATGACGACGAACCGCCGGTCGACGATGGCGAGGACGGCTACGACAACAGCCAGCCCGATCCGGGCTACGACGCGCCCGATGCGCCGGACGACGATCAGGGGCCGCCCCCGTCGGACGATGACGACGATGCGTATGACAACGGTCAGGGCTGAAAGAACTTCAACAACCGTGCCCGGACCGGCCGGGACGGAAGATGATGGCGAGGGGTGTGTGAGCTAAGGAGATGAAAATGAAATTGAAGATGATTTCGATAGCAGCGGCGGCATTCGCATTGGCCGCCACCTCGGCCAGCGCGCAACCGGCGTCGGTTTCAAGCTCGGGCAATGTCTGCCTGAAGACGATCCAGATCGATCACACCGAAACGCCCGACACCCACACGATCCTGTTCTTCATGAAGAACAACACCGCGTGGAAAAACACGCTCAAGAGCGATTGCATCGGCCTGCGCCAGAACGGCTTCATATATGTGCCGACTCCGCCGGACCAGATTTGCGGCAACTTCCAGGTGATCCGCGCGATCGAAACCAAGTCCGTCTGCACGCTGGG
>CAZTCU010000266.1:0-280 GCA_964612235.1 uncultured Rhizobium sp. | reverse complement strand
CCGTTCACGCCGTACGACAAGAAAGCCGAACGCGCTTCGCAGGAATAAGCTGGCGGTCGTTCTGCAAGGCCCCACCCGACAGCGCGCTGTTGCGCGCTGTCGACCTCCCCGCGTAGGGGGAGGTAAGAGAAGTATATCGAACAGGAAACCTCACTTACCTCCCCCTACGCGGGGAGGTCGCCAGCGCGCAACGGCGCGCTGGCGGGTGGGGCCTTGAGAGGCGAAGGCCAGCTTATTCCTGCGAAGCGCGTTCGGCTTTCTTGTCGTACGGCGTGAACGG
>CAZTCU010000265.1:0-4260 GCA_964612235.1 uncultured Rhizobium sp. | reverse complement strand
CGCAAAACCCCGCACCGCAATCCTCCGCTGCCCCGGCGCCAGGTCAGGCGTCCACGCCAACGCCCGCAACGACACCATGACATTTCGCACGCTTCGCATCCTGGCGCCGCTTCTCGCCGCCAGCCTGCTGGTCTCGGGCTGCAGCACCTTCGACTTCATGGACAGCTGGTTCACCGGCACGTCCAAATCGAAGCTCAAGGGCGAACGCATTCCGGTGATGACCGCCGATGAATCGCTGAAAACCGATGCGTCGCTCGCATCGGTGAAGGTGATCCTGCCGCGCCCTTACGTGAACACCGAATGGCCCAACCCCGGCGGGTACGCGACGAGCGCGATGTATCACCTGCAGGCGCCGGGCCCGCTGAAGAAGGTCTGGGAAGTCGATACCGGCAAGGGTTCCACCTCGGAGTCGCGCCTGACCGCGCCGCCCGTCGTCGCCGGGGGCCGTGTGTTCGTGCTCGATGCGGCGGCAACCGTTCACGCCTTCGACGGACGCGACGGCACCGAATTGTGGTCGGTGTCGCTGGCGCCCAAGGGCGGCGACGCCTCGCTGCTCAACACCGCCACGCTCGGATTGCTCGGCGAGAACACCAAGATCGATCCCACCAAGGGTTTCGGCGGGGGCCTGGCTTATGAAAAAGGCCGTCTGTTCGCGACCTCCGGATTCGGACAAGTGGTGGCATTCTCCGCGCAGAACGGCGGACGCCTCTGGCGCACCGATCTGGGCGTGCCGATCGTCAACGCGCCGGTGGTCAACGGCGGACGGCTGTTCGTCTCCTCGGAAGACAATCACTTCGTGGCGCTCGCACAGAATGACGGCCGCAAGCTCTGGGATCACCAGGGCATCTCGGAAGCCGCCGGCATTCTCTCCAGCACAAGTGCCTCCGTTGCGGGCGAATTCGTGATCGTGCCCTACACCTCGGGCGAGCTTTACGCGATCCGCGTGCAGAACGGCCGCCCCGCCTGGAACGACATGCTCACCCGTTCGGGACAGGTGACCGCGCTTTCCGAACTCGACGACATCGCGGGCCGCCCGGTGATCGACCGCGACCTGGTGTTCGCGATCAGCCATTCCGGCGTGATGGCCGCGATCAGCCTTTCGACCGGCGACCGCATCTGGTCGCGCGATATCGGCGGCATCCAGACGCCGTGGGCCGCAGGCGATTTCATCTATGTGCTGACGACCGAGTCCCAGCTGATGTGCCTGCAGCGCAAGGACGGCCGCGTGAAATGGATCACCCAGCTCGACCGCTGGGAAAACCCGGAAACGAAAGACGGCACCATCGTCTGGGCCGGGCCGGTGCTGGTGTCCAATCGCCTTGTCGTGGTCTCGAACACCGGCGTCCTTCAGGCGGTTTCGCCTTACACGGGCAAGCTGATGGGCAAGGAAGAATTCGAAGGCGGCACGATGATCGCGCCGGTGGTCGCCAACGGCACGCTCTACATGCTGACCAAGCACGCCGAATTGCTGGCACTGAGATAGGGCGGAAGAATGAGCCATGGCTCTCACCCTCGCCATCGTCGGCCGGCCAAATGTCGGCAAATCCACGCTCTTTAACCGTCTGGCGGGGAAGAAGCTCGCCATCGTCCATGACGAGCCCGGCGTCACGCGCGACCGGCGCGTGGCCGAGGGCAGCGTCGGCAATATCGCGCTCAACCTGATCGACACCGCCGGTCTGGAGGACGACGAGCCCGGCAGCCTGCTTGCCCGCATGAAAGAGCAGACGCTCACGGCAATCGACGAAGCCGATGTCGCGCTGTTCCTGATCGACGCGCGCGCGGGCGTCACCGCGGGCGACGAGATCGTGGCCGACATCCTGCGCCGCACCGGAAAGCCCGTGATCCTCGCCGCCAACAAATGCGAAGGCCGCTCCGGCAATGACGGATTGATCGACGCCTTCCGCCTGGGCTTCGGCGAGGCCATCGCGCTGTCCGCCGAACACGCGCTGGGCCTGAGCGAACTCGAAGACGCGCTCGCCCCCTTCGCGGAGGAAAGCGAACCGGAAGAAACCGAAGAAGACAAACCCCTGAGGCTCGCCATCGTCGGCCGCCCCAATGTCGGCAAGTCGAGCCTGTTCAATCGCCTGCTGGGCGAGGAACGCGCGCTGACCGGCCCGGAAGCGGGCATCACCCGCGATGCGATTGCGGTGGACTGGGAACTGGGCGAGCGCAAGATCCTGCTGCACGACACCGCCGGTCTTCGCAAGAAAGCCAAGGCCGCAGGCCACACGCTCGAACAGCTTTCCATCGGCAGCACGCTCGACGCCATCCGCTTCGCCGATTGCGTCATCGTGCTGATCGACGCGACTCAGCCTTTCGAGCAACAGGATTTGAAGATCGCCGACCTGATCTCCAATGAAGGCCGCGCGGTGGTGTTCGCGATCAACAAATGGGATCTGATCGAAGACCGCAACAAGACGCTGAAAGACCTGCGCGAAAAACTCGATCGCCTGTTGCCGCAGGTTTCGGGCGCGGCCCTCGTCACCGTCTCCGCGCTGACGGGCCAGGGCGTGGACCGCATGATGAACGCGGTGCTCGAAGCCGACCGCATCTGGAACACCCGCGTTTCGACATCGGCGCTGAACCGCTTCCTCGAAGACGCGCTCTCGCGCCACCCCCCGCCCGCGATCAAAGGCCGCCGCGTGCGCGTGCGCTACGTGACCCAACCCAAAGCGCGCCCGCCGACATTCGCGTTGTTCGGAAACCAGCTTGCGGCGCTGCCGGAGTCTTACTTGCGCTATCTCACCAACGAATTGCGCAAGGCGTTCGGATTGAAAGGCGTTCCGGTGCGCTTCGTGTTGCGCGGAAGCAAGAACCCTTACGCGAAGGACTAGCCACTTCGCGCGCGTGGCATCCGCGCAACATCATTCGTTTTTCTCGCCGATTTTCATTTCCATATTTGGTAGCGCGCGAAACAACGCGCCATACGCTGCTGCACCCCACTTCGCGCAAATTCAATCGCTTAACCCCCGGCAGCGTAACGCTGCCCGGAAATCGCACGCAATCGTTGCAGCGCAACGCTCCAGCGTGCACAATAGATAAATCCCAGAAATTGCGATTGAAGAGTTGTGCGCCGCTTTTCGGTGCCGGAAAAAACTCACGAGCTATTTCTTCGTCTCGCGGTAATTCACGAGCGTCCCGTTGTCGTTGAAGGAGGGCGACAGCATTTTCACGATCAGGGGCGCGATGTCGTCCGGCTTGGGCAGCGTGTCGGGGTCTTCGCCGGGCATCGCCTTGGCGCGCATCGCGGTTCGCGTGGCGCCCGGATTGAGCAGGTTCACGCGCACATTCGTCGTTTCGCATTCGATGGCGTAGGTGAGCGCGATGGATTCGAGCGCTGCCTTGCTCATCGCATAGCCGCCCCAGAAGGCACGCGGATGGCGCGCCAGGCCCGACGAGACGAGCACCACCCTGCCCGCGTCCGAGAATTTGAGCAGCGGATCGAGCGAACGGATCAATCGCCAGTTGGCGGTGACGTTGACGTCGAGCAGTTCCTGGAACGCCTTGGGCTGCAGATGCGAAATCGGCGTCAGCACGCCCAGCACGCCCGCATTGCCGAGGAATCCGTCGAGCTTCTTCCAGCGTTCGAAGATGGAAGCGCCGAGACGGTCCAGCGCCTCGAAATCCTTGATGTCGAGCGGAACAAGCGTGGCCGAGCCGCCCACGGATTTGATCTCGTCGTCGAGCTCTTCAAGTCCGCCGACGGTGCGCGCCGTCGCGATGACATGCGCGCCTTCGGCGGCGAGCGCCTTGGCCGCCGCACGGCCAATGCCGCGCGAGGCGCCGGTAACGAGGACGATGCGGTTTTCGAGGGATTTGGTCATGTGCAGCGATCAATCTTCTTTGTCATCCCCGGCCGAATGCCGCGTCAGCGGCATGAGGGGAAGGGGACCCAGGTGCCATGCACCGATCGGTATCTGCCACTTGGGTCCCCTTCCCTTCGCGATGCTTTCGCATCGCTCAGCCGGGGATGACAAGGTGGTGCGATGCGGCCTATGCGACCTCGGCCAGCAACGACAGCTGCTTTTCGCCGCGCCCGCCGGTGATGTCCGTCAGCCCGATGGGATAGTTGCCGGAGAAGCAGGCATCGCAGAACTGCGGCGCGTCGTTGTTGCGGGCCTTCTCGCCGGTCGCGCGGTAAAGCCCGTCCATCGAGACGAAGGCCAGCGAATCCGCGTTGATGAAGCGGCGCATCTCTTCCACCGTCATGCGGTGGGCGAGCAGGTCTTCCTCGTTCGGCGTGTCGACGCCGTAGAAGCA
>CAZTCU010000264.1:0-4277 GCA_964612235.1 uncultured Rhizobium sp. | reverse complement strand
ACGCCTCGAAGGAGGGCGCGATCTCGTTCAGCTTGACCTTGACGGCGTTCATGCCTAGTTGGGCCGTGCTCGCCCAGTCGTACTTGACCCAGCCGTCTGAGAAGTAGCCGGCCACCTCGGCGCCCTCGCGCTGGAGCTCGGCGGCCTGCTGGGTGATGGCCGTCTCCAGGTGGCGGCTGAAGCAATTTCGACGCGATCTACGGCTCGACCTTCTTCATGGCCACGGGCTTCCACGGCGCCCACGTCATCATCGGCACGATCTTCCTGACCGTTTGCCTGTTCCGCAACATCGCGGGGCAATTCACGCCGACCCGCCATTTCGGCTTCGAAGCCGCCGCCTGGTACTGGCACTTCGTCGACGTGGTGTGGCTGTTCCTGTTCGCCTGCATCTATGTGTGGGGACAGGGCCCGGTCGTGGCCGCCTAAGTGGCTGAGCCCAGCGTAGCGAAAGCCGCTCTGCTGGGCCGCTGTCCGCGCTGCGGACAAGGCCATCTGTTCGGCACCTATCTCGACATCGCGCCGCGCTGCGAAGCGTGCGGCCTCGACTACGCGATGTTCGATGTGGGCGATGGCGCGACCGTCTTCGTCATCCTGATCGCGGGCTTCCTCATCTGCGCCGGTGCGCTGATCGTCGAAGTCAAATACTCGCCGCCCTATTGGGTACACGCCGTCATCTGGCTGCCGCTCATCGTTATCGTCGTGCTGGGCGGCCTGCGTTTGGTGAAGGCCGCGCTGATGGTCCTGCAATACAAGAACAAGGCAGGCGAGGGCCGCCTGCACAAGTAAGCTAGTTGGCGTCCAGCGCCGCAAGCAGCGCCTCGATCGGCAACAGCACGCAGGTATGCCGGTTCGGATAACCCGTCACCCCGTCGAACGCCGCGTAGTCGGAAAACGGCTGCCCCGGCACCGCCCCGCCTTCCTTCAGCATAGCCGTCACCGCCGCGCGCAGTTCGGCCACGTCTGCGCGCGACAAGTCCTTCGCATCCCGTCCGAGGATCGAGGCCGAGGCTTGTGACAGCACGCACGCCTTCGTCTCATGCGCCACGGCCTGGATGCGCCCATCCGCATCCGTGACCACCTCGAACGTCACCCGGTCCCCGCAGGTTGGGTTATGCGCCGTCCCCGTTCGATGCTGCCCCGGCAGATGCCCGGCGCCATGCGCGTCGGCGGCAAGCCGCAGGATCTCTTTGCGGTAGAGGGGGTCGCTCATCGGGCAGTGAAAGCGGCGAGGTCTTCTCTGGTGTCGATATCGAGCAGCGGCGCATCGGTCGAGACCTCCACTTCGCACACCAGTTCGTCGTTCGCCGCGATGATGTGCTTGGCGCCCACATCGCCCTCGACGGCCATCATTTCCGGGAAGAAGCGCCGCGCCCACAGCACGGGATTGCCCCGTTTTCCCCCATGTGCCGCCACGCAAATCGCGCGCCCCTCGGCCGGGTTGAAGGCCGCAATGAGCGTATCGAGAAGCGCTGGCGTCACCGACGGCATGTCGCCCAGGACAATCATCGCCCCATCGCTCGCCTCCGGCACGGCGTTGAGACCGCACTTGAGAGACGTGCTCAATCCCTTTGCAAAATCTGGATTCTTCACGAACCGCGCGTCGAGTCCCGAAAGCGCCTGCTCGATGCGCTCCGCATCGCGTCCGGTGACCACGATCACGGGCGAGGCATGGCTCGCCAGCGCCGCCTGAACCGTCCGCCGGATCAATGCTTGCCCGCCAATATCCACCAGCAACTTGTTCTCACCCATGCGCGACGACAGCCCTGCCGCCAGCACCACCGCCGCAATCCGCGGCGCGTGTGGCGCCTCCGAAGGTTCTTCTTCGCGCGGCTGTGGCCGCGTTGCGATCTCGGTCAGAAGCCCGCCCACGCCCATCGCCGCGATGTCCCGTGCCCCCACCGGAATGTCCGCCGCCAGCCGTTCCAGCACGAAGTCGATCCCGTTGCGCTTCGGCGAGCGCGCGCAGCCCGGCAGTCCCACCACCTTTGCCCTGCCGAGGCTTCCCAGCAGCAACAGATTCCCCGGATCGACCGGCATCCCGAAATGCACGACCTCGCCCCCCGCCTGTTCGATGGCGGCGGGAATGACGTCGCGCCGGTCGGTGATGGCGCTCGCCCCGAACACCAATATCGGGTCGCAGCCTTCCTTCGCGGCCTCGCGCAGTGCGTCGGCAAGCGGTACTGCGTCATGCGTCACGCGCCGTTCGAAAACGATCTGCGATCCCAGCGCCTGAAGCCGCGCATCCAGTGCCGTGCGGTTCTTGTCGAGGATCGTCGGTTTGGTATCGGGCAACGCCGTGGAAATCAGCGCGGCCCGTTTATGCCCGAACGCCGTCACGCGGATGGGCGGCGCGCGCAGCAATTTCTCCGCCGTCTCCACCGCGCTCCCCGGCGCCGCAAACGGAATGATCTTGATGGTCGCGATCATCTGGCGCGCGCCCACCTTCGCGAACGGCTCAAGCGTGGCAATGGTGATGGACTCATGGATGGTGTTGAGCGCCTCGATCACGCCCACATCGAGTTCGACGATGCCGCCCCCGACGGCATAAAGATTCACCCGCCCCGTGAACGCCGCGTTGGCGCGCACGCCCGCGCCCGCGCAGCGCGCCGCGATCCGCCGCGCCGCCTCGTTCTCGTCCACGTCGCCCGGTTCAAGCCGCGCACCCACGATCTGCGTCACGCCGTCCGCTTTGAGCGCCGCGATATCCTCGCCCGTCAGCACGCGCCCCTTGCGGAACAGCCGCCCGTCCACGCGGCGCGAATGGGCAAGCACCGCGCCCTCGGCTTCGGCGATGGGAATGGCTCCGAATTGCATGCGTGAAGTTTACGAGGGCGGTACCGGAATAGGCAAATAAAGCCGCGCCCGCAGCCCGCCCTCGGCGCGGTTTTCGAGTGTCACGGTGCCCCCATGTCCCGCCGCAATGGCCTTGACGAGCGTAAGGCCAAGCCCCGTTCCGCCTGTCTCTGCATTTCGCGAAGTCTCCAGCCGCACGAACGGCTCGAACACGCGCTGGCGATCCGCTTCGGGAATGCCCGGTCCTTTGTCCTCGACCACGATCTCGTAGCCCGGGCCCCGCCCCTGAATGCTCACCGTGGCTTCTTCGCCGTAAGCGATGGCGTTCTCGATCAGGTTGCGCACGGCGCGGCGTATTTCATTGGGGCGGCAGTTCATCGGCACCGGATCGTGCGCCAGCCACGTCACCGGCTTTCCCATGTCGATCAGGTCGGCGCAAAGGCTTTCCACCAGCGCCGCGATATCGACATGGCGCATCGGTTCGCCGCCCGCGCCCTTCGCCGCGGAAAGCACGGCCTCCGTCAGCTCCTGCAATTCTTCGAGATTGCGCTCCAGCCTTTCGCGCAATTCGGCATCGTTGACGAATTCGATATTGATCCGCATGGCAGTGATCGGCGTGCGCAGATCGTGCCCGACGGCGGAAAGCAACTGCCGCTGGCTTTCCAGCGTCCGGCTCACCTGATCGGTCATGGCGTTGAATGCCGCCGCCGCATGGCGCACGTCTTCCGGTCCCTCTTCAGGCACATGCGGGGCCAATCCACCTTGCGCGACCGTGGTCGCCGCCGCCGACAACTCCGAAAGCGGACGCGCCACGCGCCGCGCGACGAACGCCGCCGCAAGGGATGTCGTCACAATCGCCGCCAGCGCCGCGATGAACGTCTCGATAGGCCAGGGCGGTGAGGGCGGACGATAGAACGTCGTCACCAGTTGTGTGCCGCGCACCACCGGCACGGTCACCATGATGACCGGATGGCGGTTGTGGCGCATGCCCTTCTTGCGCTGCTCGCGCGTGGTGATCTTCACGATGACAGGTTGCCTGGAGCGGGGCTCCGGCAGCATCGCGCGCGCCCGTTCCGCCAAAGCCCGCTCACCCGCCGACATCGGAACGGTTTGTGGTTTTCCGTGCAGAAGTTCGAAGTGCCATGCAGGCGAATCCATCGTCCGCAACGCGTCGTCACGTTTCTTGGCGGGGACGGTGCTCAAAAGGGTGGCGGCGGAAACCGCGCGGTCCAGAAGCCGCTCGGTGAAAGCGCTTTCGTTCATGCGCTCGCGGCCAACCTCGAACCACACCGCGACCGCGATATTGGAAACGATCACCGCCAGCGCGGTGACGACAATCAGTTGGGAAGCAAGCTTGCGCGGCCAAAGACGCATCAGGAGATGTCTTCCGGCTCGACCGCGAACATGTAACCGCCGCCCCAAACCGTCTTGATGTAGCGCGGATTGCGCGGATCGGGCTCGATCTTCTTGCGCAGGCGGCTGAC
>CAZTCU010000263.1:0-4278 GCA_964612235.1 uncultured Rhizobium sp. | reverse complement strand
CCCTGGAAGAACTGGACCGCCTCTGCGGCGCCTTCATCGCCAAGGGCGTCGAACGGCTTCGGATCACCGGCGGCGAACCGCTGGTCCGGCGCGACGTGATGCGCCTGTTCGAAAGCCTCGGCGCCCGGCTGGGCCACGGACTCCAGGAACTTACAATCACCACCAATGGCAGCCAGCTTGCGAAATTCGCCGGGCCGCTGGCGCGGTCGGGGGTAAAGCGGGTGAACGTGTCGCTCGATACGCTCGACCCCAGGAAATTCCGCGAGATCACGCGCTGGGGCGACCTCTCGAAAGTCTTGTCCGGCATCGAAGCAGCACAGGCGGCAGGACTTTCCGTGAAGATCAATACGGTCGCGCTCAGGGACGTGAACGACGCCGAAATTCCTTCGATGCTCGAATGGGCGCATGGGCGCGGCATGGACATGACGCTGATTGAAGTCATGCCCATGGGCGAGATCGACGGCGACCGCGTGGAACAATACATGCCGCTGTCGCTGATGCGCGCGCAACTCGAACAGCGCTTCACCCTCGACGAAAGTCCCTATCGCACGGGCGGACCCGCGCGGTATGTGCGTGTGCGCGAAACGGGCGGCCGGTTGGGCTTCATCACACCGCTGACCCACAATTTCTGCGAAAGCTGCAACCGCGTTCGGCTCACCTGCACGGGCACGCTCTATATGTGCCTCGGCCAGGAAGACGCTGCCGATCTGCGCGGGCCCTTGCGCACTTCGCCTGATGACGCGCTGTTGAACGCCGCCATTGACGAAGCCATCGCGCGCAAGCCAAAGGGGCACGATTTCATCATCGACCGGCGGCACGACAGGCCTTCGGTCTCGCGCGTCATGTCGCTCACGGGGGGATAGGCTGGCACACGCACTTCATTTCGTCGCATCGGACGCGCCGGAAGCGCAGAACGCTCTGCAAACGCTTCGCCAACGCTATCCCGATGCCGGCCGCGACAAGGCCGATGTGATCGTTGCGCTGGGCGGCGACGGTTTCATGCTGCAGACGCTTCATGCGTTTCGCGATCTCGGCAAGCCCGTCTATGGCATGAACCTCGGATCGGTCGGATTCCTGATGAACGAGTTCCGCGAAAACGGACTCGAAGAACGCCTGCTCGCCGCCGAAAGCGCCGAACTTCATCCGCTGCGCATGATTGCGCACACCAAGGATCATGTACGCGAGGCTCTCGCCTTCAACGAGGTATCGCTGCTGCGCCAGACCCGACAGGCCGCCAAATTGCGTATCGTAGTGGACGACAAGGTGCGCATTGAGGAACTCATCTGCGACGGGGCGCTGGTTTCGACGCCCGCGGGTTCCACGGCCTACAACCTCTCCGCGCACGGGCCGATCCTGCCGATCGATGCTGCCCTTCTGGCGCTCACACCGATCAGCGCCTTCCGGCCGCGGCGCTGGCGCGGCGCCCTGCTTCCCCGCCGCGCCCGAACCCGTTTCGAAATCCTCGAGGCCGCCAAACGCCCTGTCAGTGCGGTTGCCGATGACCTCGAAGTCCGGGACGTCACTAGCGTGGAAGTTGCAGAAGACCGCTCGGTTTCGGTCACTTTGTTGTTCGATGAAGGCCGCAGCTTGGATGAGCGAATTCTGGCCGAACAATTCGCCGACTAGTTACCTCGCATTAAGCAGATCCCGCTAACTTTTAAGAAAGGGTGTGGGGGTCCGCGCCCGTTTTGGGCATTGCATGAGCGGCTACCGTTTCGACCGTTTGAGACTTCTCGTCGTCGACGACAATGTGCACATGCGCAAACTCGTCGTGACGATCCTGCAGGCGTTCGGGGCCGCGCAGATCTACGAGTCTGCCGACGCACAGAATGCCTGGGCGATCACGCGCGAAACCAATCCCGACGTGATCTTCGTCGACTGGATGCTCGAAGGCATGAACGGGCTCGAACTCGTCCGCCTGATCCGCACCTCTCCCGTCAGCGCCAACCCGTTCGTTCCGATCATCATGCTCACCGGCTACACCCAGCTCGACCATGTGATCCAGTCGCGCGACGCCGGCGTCAACGAATTTCTCGCCAAGCCGGTTTCGGTGAAGGCGATATTCTCGCGGCTGCTCTCGGTGATCGAGCATCCGCGGCCTTACGTTCGTACGACAAATTATTTTGGCCCTTGCCGCAGACGGCGCGTGCGCGAGGAATATACGGGGCCGGAACGCCGCACCAATGAAAACACAACCTTCGTCGATGCCAACGAGCAGAAGATGAGCGCATGAGGAGCCGGCTTTGAGCAAGAAACATCCCATCGAAATCTTCATGCCGCCGAATATTCTGAAGGCGAAAGTCGGCGGCACGGTCGCCGGCATCGACATGGCCGCGCTCCGTCGCGCCGAAGCCGCGGTCGAAACGCTCAAGGAAGATTTCCAAAGCTGGGTCGGCGACGATGTCGAGAAGCTCGCGACGGCGCGCGACACCTTCGCGAAGGATCGCAGCGAATTGTCCCGCGAGGCGCTGTTCCGTTGCAGCCACGATCTCAAGGGCCAGGGTCAGACCTTCGGCTTTCCCTTCGTGGCGCGCGTGGCCGCTTCGCTATGCCGGCTTCTGGAAGGCGTGCCGCTCAAGAGCATCCCGGTGAGCTTGCTCGACGCCCATGTCGATGCGATCCGCGTTTGCATGCGCGACCAGATCAAGGGCGACAGCGATCAGGTCGCAACAATGCTTGCCAAGGAACTGGATGCCCGCGTGACCGAATTGCTCGCGCCTGCCGCAGCCGCGCGATAATATTCCAAAGCCCGATATTTCGTTGGCCTTTCCGCGCCACTGGTCCAGACTGACCGGATGAGCAGCAAGCCTTACGACGTTGTGATCATCGGCGGCGGCCACAACGGCCTTGTCTGCGCTTTCTATCTCGCGCGCGGCGGGATGAAGGTGCGCGTGCTGGAGCGCCGCCATATCGTCGGCGGCGCGGCCGTGACCGAAGAATTCCATCCCGGCTTCCGCAATTCGGTGGCGAGCTACACCGTCAGCCTTCTCAATCCGAAGATCATCGCCGACATGAAGCTTGCCGAACGTGGCCTGCGCATCGTCGAACGCCCAATCTCCAATTTCCTGCCGCAGGAAGATGGCCGCTACCTGAAACTCGGCGGTGGCCTGGAGCGTACACAAGCCGAATTCCGCAAATTCTCCGATCACGATGCCGATGTCTTGCCAGACTACTACGAAACGCTCGAAGCCGTTGCCGACGTGCTGCGCGATCTCGCGCTCAAATCGCCGCCCAATCTGGGCGACGGGCTGCCCATGTTGGTCGCGGCAGCAAAGCAGGGCCGCAAATTCGCAGGCCTCGGTCTGGAACGCCAACGCGACGTGCTCGATCTCTTCGCCAAGAGCGCGCGAAGCTTTCTCGATAGCTGGTTCGAAAGCGAAGCCGTCAAAGCCGCGTTCGGTTTCGATTCCGTCGTGGGAAACTACGCGAGCCCCGATACGCCCGGCTCCGCTTACGTCCTGCTGCACCACGTCTTCGGCGAAGTGAACGGCAAGAAAGGCGCATGGGGTCACGCCATCGGCGGCATGGGCGCGATCACCCAGGCGATGCGCGAAGCCTGCGAAGAACTGGGCGTCGAAATCAGCGTCGATGCGCCGGTCGCCCAAGTGCTGGTGGAAAACGGGCGCGCCACGGGCGTTCGCCTGGAATCCGGCGAAGACATATTCGCAGACGCCATTGTTTCGAATGTCGGCCCCAAGCTGCTCTATGAGCGGTTGATTGCGGCGAACGATCTCGATCCCGAATTCCGCCGCCGCATCCGCGGCTACCGTGTCGGCTCGGGCACCTTCCGCATGAACGTGGCGCTGTCCGAATTGCCGCGCTTCACCTGCCTGCCCGAACCGGGCGAACACCTGAAAAGCGGCATTATCATCGCGCCGACGCTCGATTACATGGACCGCGCCTATACCGACGCCAAGCAATTCGGCATGTCGAAGAAACCGATTGTCGAAATGCTCATTCCCTCGACCGTGGACGACAGCCTCGCGCCGCCCGGCAAGCATGTGGCCAGCCTGTTCTGCCAGCAATTCGCGCCCGAACTTCCCAACGGGCGAAGCTGGGACGACGAGCGCGAAACAGCAGCCGATCTCATCATCGACACGGTCAACGCCTACGCGCCCAACTTCAAATCATCGGTCATCTCACGGCAAATCCTTTCGCCGCTCGACCTCGAACGCAAATTCGGCCTCATCGGAGGCGACATCATGCACGGCGCGATGACGCTGGATCAGCTCTGGTCTGCGCGCCCCGTTTTGGGCCACGGCGCTTATCGCGGCCCAC
>CAZTCU010000262.1:0-4296 GCA_964612235.1 uncultured Rhizobium sp. | reverse complement strand
GGAACACTTGTTTCTTTCACGCGTTCCCGCCCGGAGGGCAAATAGTCGGCTTCATGTCAAAACGAGCCATTCTCGCGGTTACGCTTTACGCGCTCTCATGCCTCGGCCTTGCCCACGCGCAGAATGCGTCAGTGGAAAGGGGAAAATATCTCGCCGATTTGGGCGATTGCTCCGGTTGCCATACACGGCAAAACGGCCCCGCGTTTTCGGGCGGCCGCAAATTTACCACCGCCTTTGGAACAATCTATTCTTCCAATATCACGCCCGACAGACAGACAGGTATTGGCGGGTGGACGGACACGCAATTCAGTCGCGCCTTTCACGACGGGATCAGCGCCAATGGTGGACACCTCTATCCCGCATTCCCTTACGAATATTTCACGCACATCGACCGCGCGGACACCAACGCTCTCTTCGCATATCTGAAGACGCTCAAGCCCGTGCACGCAACACATCCAAAGAACAAACTGCTTTTTCCATTCAATATCCGCGCGATGATGTGGTTCTGGAACGCAATGTTCCTCGACAAGACGCCGTTCCATGCCGACGCCGCCAGATCGGCTGCGTGGAATCGAGGCGCTTATATCGTGACGGGACTTGGACATTGCGCAGCGTGCCACACGCCGAAAAACCTGCTCTTCGGCGACAAGACCAACAGAGCATTCACCGGCGCGACGGTTGCCGGCTGGTTTTCCGCCAATCTGACCGGCAACAAGCGCGACGGGCTCGGGCGATGGACTGCGGCCGATATCGAAACCTATCTGAAAACGGGGCACAACCGATATGCGGCCGCGGCGGGCTCCATGCAGGAGGTTGTTTCGCTTTCCACGAGCCGCATGACGGATGACGACCGCGCCGCCATCGCTGCCTTTTTAAAAAGCCTTCCCGCCACGGCGGAAAAGCCTCCGCCAGCGCCCGATGCAAGTAGAATGCAGGCCGGAGAGGCGGTGTTCGTACAGAGCTGTTCGGCCTGTCACCTTCGCTCCGACCCAAGTTCACCACGCGACTATCCACAACTTGGCGGAGACACGCTTGTCATGGGGCGCGATCCCGCGACCGTGCTGCGGATCGTACTTGCAGGAGCACAATCGGCTGTCACGCCGAATTCCACGACCGGCTATTCCATGCCTTCGTTTGGGGCGTTGACCGATCAGGAGATCGCGGATGTGACAACTTATATCCGCAACGCGTGGGGCAACCGGGCTTCACCGGTTTCGCCCAAATCGGTAAGGAATCTACGCAAGACCATCTCTTCCGAAGCGGACTAGCCGCCAGGCCCCGTTCCATCCTTCGGCATGGTGAATTGCCACGATGTCGCCGTCACTCCACTTCGCCCGCGACCCAGCGACCTGCGTTCTAGATACAGACTGCAAATGCAACCTGACTACACCTGCGTGGTCTGACCGGCAGGCTTCTTTGAAACGCCAGGTTTTACGATATCGGGTCCGTTTTCGCCCGAGGCCGGCGGTTCCTCTCCGACGAATTCCGAGTTGTAAACTCCTCCGCTCTCACGGCCTGGCAGCCCGTCTCTAAGGTCGGGCTTTTTCGTTTTCTGCTGTTTGTTCCAGTTCATAACGGAATCTCCTTATCTGACCCTTGCGATGGAACATCGCCATATCGAGTAAACGGTCCGCCGCCCCTAACGTTCCGGGACGTCAGCGCTACTCGTCACTGGCGTTATCGAAGAGGCAAAGAACGATCCAATGACAAACTGGCGGGGCTTCAACGGCTTTGGGGCGCCCACAGGGTAGGACTTCGAACAGCGACAGCATCCAATGAAAAAGGGCGGCAGATCGCTCCGCCGCCCGAGGGAGAACAGGATAGTTTTGCTCTATCCACCCAGACCAATGCTGATCTTGGCAAAAGGTCCGTAGAAATTGCGATCGTAAGTTTTGCGCGTGTCGATGCCTCCATCCATCGCGCCGAAGAAGAAATCCGCGCGGTAGCCCAGGCTGACCCGGGCATTCGGGAATTTAAGCGAGAAGCCCGCGAAGCCGCCGATGTTGGGCACCACGACGGAGCGAGAGCGGCTTACCGGCACAGAGGGATGATTGTAAACGGTCGACGATATCGAAGCGGTGCCAATTCCATGGTGGTCGTAAGTCGCCTTGGTGGAATGTTTCGTGGCCGCCTTTTGTCGGCCGAAGAGAACGGCGGCATTCACGCCCCAATCGAAGGTGAAGCCGCCGTCGTTGGGATCTCCCACAAGAGGAACGGAGGTGTCCCACTCTGCCGACGGTCCGATGCCATGGAAACTGCGAATGGCCTGCGCCTTGGCGGAATAGACATGCCACTTCTGCACCGGAACCTTGAAATATCCGGTGAAGTAATGGAACGCCGTGGAAGCGTATTTGTAGGAAACGCCAAAATCGGGATCGGCGCTGATTCTCGAGCTGGACCTCGAGGTAAACTGAGCGAATCTCACACCCAAGTTGACGGTCGACGACGAATTTCGGCTGAAGAGGCCAAGGCCGACGTCCCTGCCCGCTTGGAAATCAGCAATAAGCTGGCTGCTTCGATTAGAAGCTGTTGTCGAGGCAAATCGTTGAGCCAATGGCGGGAGTTGCGGGCTGGCATAAAAGCTGAGTGCCGGGATGCTTTCGATGAGCACCGGGGACGCTGGCAATGTTTGTTGATGGGCCTGTTTCGCACCGTTGGAGCGGCCATAACGCAGGCCAACGGAAACAGACCAATCCGATTCCTCGGGTTGAACGGTCAGCTTTCCCTCAAAGCCGTTCGCGTAGCGAGGCGGCCGCTGCAGCGCGACAGGCGAAGAGAATGCATGCGTGTCGATTTGTGTAACGAAATCGGGAGCGAAGCGTTCATTTCCTCCATCCACCCGATTGAGATTGACGCCCAGTTCAATCCAGACGGTCGGCCGGTCGCCATGGTCCGATGCCGCGTCTGCCCCACATGCGGCGAGCAAGACCGCGACCGATGCGCCGGTCATCATGCTCCAACGCAAGCCTTTATGGGCAATCCGCGCTTCAAGAAGTTCGCTCATTGGTTCCCCCTTACCAGTTCTTCGTGACGCGAATGCCGATCAGCTTGGGATCGGTCAGGAAGACGTTGGTCGTCAGCCCCGTGTCGTCACTGTTCAGGAACGTGCCGGTGATGGCCGTCGTGTTGAACACGTTCTTGTCGTAGAGCATCACCTGCCAGCCCGCCTGACTCGTCAGGATCAGCGTCAGGTTCAGGTTCGTGTAGCCGTGTATCCGATCGTAAGGATCGTCGTTGAAAACGCGCGCCCAGGAATTGTCCTGCCAGTAAAAGTCGCCGCGCAGCGTTCCCGCCCAATCCGAGGAGAGTGGAACGCTGTATTGTGCGCCCACCGAGACGGTGAAGTGCGGCGCATTCGGCAACTCGTTGCCGCTGAGATCCTTGTCAAAACCTTCGCCGTTGTTGGGCGCGGTCGTCGGATCGAACCCATCATAGGTTCCTGGCTCGATAGGATCGCCGTGCAGGTTCGTCTGGCTGGTGCCGTAAGGGGCGCCGGTGACCGGATCGAAGTGATTGACATAGGCATTGCTGCAATCCCCGCCTATAGCATAGGAATTATAGACAAGTTGGTAGGCGAGAACGTAGGACGGGATGATGCAGTTGGATGCTTTGGTGATGAACGGTTTGACGACGACCCAATCCGGGTTACCCGCCGTGCGATCCATGAGATCGACAGCTTTTTCGCCCTTCGCGATGGATGTCGCTTCATAACCGCCCCCGAAATTGAAGCGCAGGCCCGGAACGGGCTCCCATGTCGCCTCCAACTCGGCGCCTTTCACATGCGCATCGAAATTCAGATTGATCGATGTGCGGTCGACAATCTCCGAGATCTGATAGTTTTCGTAGTTATAATAGAAAACATTGCCGTTCATCGTCAGAGCGCCTTCGAGCAGCGTGTTCTTGGTGCCCAACTCGAACGCATCGATAAATTCGGGTTTGAACGTCAAAGGATGTATCGGGTTGGGCTCGCTGTCGCCGTAATTCAGCAGCACGGCACCGGGCGGGTTCGCGCCGCCGGCCTTATAGCCGTGCGCGTATGTCCCGTAGATCAAGGTTTGCTCGGTGAAGTCGAGTTTCGGAGTCCAGTTGACCGCTACCCGCCCCGTCAGCTGATCCCATTGCTGGTTGAGAACACCGGTTGACGGATAGCCCCAGTGATCCACCAAGACCTCGCTGGGAATCTCGGTGAAATGCTTTCGATCCTCCGTCCATCTCAATCCGCCGGTCAGCTTCAGATCGCTGAGGATATTGTAATAGACCTCGCCGAACGCCGCATAGGAATTGAGCGTGTAGGGA
>CAZTCU010000261.1:0-4309 GCA_964612235.1 uncultured Rhizobium sp. | reverse complement strand
GTCACGCCTTCGAAGCTGGTGTTCTCCGCCAGCTCTGCCACGAACTGCCCGGCGATGATCAATTCGCCCTTTGCCCCGTCCACATGGCTGAGGGCTGTTTCCGCCGCCGGAACCCCGTCGAGACCGATAGGGGCCTTGGAAGTCTGGATATTCATAGGCTTCTCCATTGCTGCAACGCACAAATAATTGGCCTGCTAGACGCATTGATCAATCTTGATTAAGCTGATCAATATGAAAAATCTTTCCCAACCCCTCTATCTCACGGCCCGCGAGGCCTCCGCCGAACTCGCGATCTCGCCCGCCACGCTCTACGCCTATGTGAGCCGCGGCCTGATCCGCTCCGAACCCGAGCCGGACACACGCGCCAAGCGCTATCGCGCCGACGATGTCCGCGCGTTGAAGAACCGTCGCGCCCCGCCGCCCGAACAACGCGGCACCAGACTCGAAAACGAATTGCCGATCCTGGAATCCGCGATCTCCACGCTCACCGGAGAAGGCCCGATCTATCGCGGCGTGAACGCGGTCGCGCTTTCTCAAACCGCCACGCTCGAACAGACGGCGACGTTGCTGTGGGACGTGAGCGGCGAAGATCCGTTCGCGCCCGACAATCTCCCTGTCATCTCGCCTGCGATGCACGCCGTATTGGTGGCAACAGCCAATGAAGCACCGTTAGCACGCGCGGCTTCCGTTCTCGCGCTCGCCAGCGACGCCGATCCGCGCGCCTACAATCGCTCACCCGACGGCCGCGTGCAGTTGGGCGCGCGCATCATGCGATTGACGGCCAGCGCGATACTCGGCACCGAACCGTCCTCGGCGCCCTTGCACAAACAGGTCGCGCGCGCTTGGGCGCCCAAACCGCGCGAAGCGGAAGATTTTATCCGTCGCGCACTGGTGCTTCTCGCCGAACACGAGTTGAACGCTTCGACCTTCGCCTTGCGCGTCGCCGCGTCCACCGGCATCAGTCTTTACGATGCAGTGGTCGCCGGGCTCGCGGCATTGAAAGGCCCGCGTCACGGCGGGGCAGGGCCGCTCGCCGCGCGTTTCGTCGCCGCCTGTGCGGAAGGTGATCCAGCATCGCTCATCCGCGAGCGTCTCGCCAACGGCGAATACATCCCCGGCTTCGGCCACAGTGTCTACAGAAACGGCGATCCCCGCGCCGAAGATTTGTTGAACTCGATGCGCAGCGCAGGTGCCGACGAACGCCTCGCCACCGAAATTCCCGCACTCGTTCTGGAAGCCACCGGCGAACGCCCCAACATCGACTATGCGATAGCCGTCCACGCACGAACACATAGCCTGCCCGCCGGAAGCGAAATCGCGTTATTCGCCATAGCCCGCACCGCAGGCTGGGTCGCCCACGGCATCGAACAGTTGAAAAGCCGCGCGCTCATCCGCCCCCGCGCGCGTTATGTGGGGCCAGCACCCAAGAAATAAACACTCGTCTCGCGTATCTCGCGATCTTCCAGTTCGCGCGTCGTCTGCACTCGGTAGGTCGCCAATTTCTCGACGCCCGATTTCGGAAAATAACTGCGCCCCGGGTCGCCCAGGAGCACGCGCGCGCCGCAAGATTGCAGCCAAGCCAGCAACCGCTCCGCCAGCGGCCGCTCGTAACACATATCGCCGACCAGAATGACATCCCAAACACACTCACGCCCGATCACATCGTCGGACGTGACGTCCACCTGCACATCATTGGCTTTCGTATTCAGAAGAATGGAGGTCACCGCATACACGTCGATGTCCGCCGCCAGCACACTCGCGGCACCTGCCTTCATGCACGCAATCGCAATCATCCCCGATCCCGATCCGAAATCGAGCACGCGCTTGCCCGCCACTTCCTCCGGATTATCGAGAATATACCGCGACAACGCCTGACCGCCCGCCCAGGCGAACGCCCAGTAAGGCGGCGGCACGCCCATCTGTTCCAGTTCTTCTTCCGTCTTGCGCCACAGCGGCACCACTTCGGTCGCCAGGTGAAGCCGTATCTCCGGCACCAGCGGCGGCGCGATCAGTTCCGTATTGTCGCGAATGAATTGGGCGGGATCGTTCAAGCGGGCTGCGGTTCGGGTTTGGAGGACGCCATCGAAAGCACCTCCCGATAGCCGTGCCGTATTTCCATCTTCGGCCCGAAACCTTTTTCCAGAAGCAGCGCGTGCAGCTTCGGCAGGTTGTAGCAGGGCACATACATCATCAAATGATGATCGACGTGATAGTTCACCCAATAGGGCGCGAGAAGCGCTCGCACGAACACATTGGCATAGGTCGTCCGCGCGCTGCGGAACACGTCGTTGTTATCCGGCACGACCGCATGTTCGGCGATGTTGCGCAGCCGCGTGATCGCCATCTGCCAGGTGATGAGCGGCAGTATCCAGAACATCAGATAATAATGCGGCTTGCCGAACGCCGTCAGGATCGCCAGCAAAACGAGATTGGCGAATGTCTGCCGCCCCAGCCGCGCCTTGAAGGTGCGCCACTTCTCGCCAACGCCTGCGCCCGCGAACCCGCGCTTCAGCTGGAACGCGCGCTGCTTGTATCCGGTCTGCCCCGTCAGATCGCGCACCATCTTCCGCCACAGGCTCTTGCGCGTGATCGGAAACGGCGCCGACAGGATCAGATCGGGATCATCCGGCTGCTGCGTCGAGCGATGATGCTTCAGGTGATAGTGCCGATAGGGAATGGTGTCCGCGAAGATCGGAAACGCGCAAAGCCACTGGCTCGCCCATTCGTTGAATTTCGGGCTCTTCATCAAAACGTGATGCGCCCCATCGTGCATAAGGATCGCCAGCCCCAACTGCCGCGCGCCGATCACGACAACCGCCAAGACGAAGGTCAGCGGGTTCGGCCACAGCGCATAAACCGCCATCGCCGCTCCGATCACGATCCACGCATGCGCGATGCACAGAAACCCGGTAACGTCCGAGCGTGCACGCACCGCGGCCAGTTCCGCGGGCGTGAACACCTTGGTCGGGTCGAAACGGGCGACGTTCATGCCCCCGATTATAGGACCAACCCCTTAAGCGATCCTAGAACACTTTGGCCGCATGGAAGATGAGAACGGCCATCCAGACCTCGCAAACGATCTGCACCAAAAGGGCGAGGAACCTGAAATTGATTGCCAGCGCCGATCCCGACGAAATATGGATCAGCGATTGCACCACCCGCGCCACCACGATCACGACGGCCAGCATGTTGAAGGTGGGCGTATCGAGCCCGGCCACCCAGCCTGCCAGAACGAGGGCCGCGAAGATCGGCAGGTTCTCCAGCGTGTTCAGATGTGCGCGGTTGATGCGCCAGTAGGAGTCGCTGCCATGCTTGGTGCCCGACGGAAAATCGGTGATCGCCGCCTTGCCGCTCATCACCAGCAGCGCGCGATCCGCCGCGATCATGACGACGAGCACGATGGCCCAAAGCGCATAGAAGGTAAGAGCGATAATGGAATGCGGAACGACAATGTCTGTCATGTGATCCCTCCCAAGTGAGTCTATTGGAGGAATGTTGCCACAAACAACGCCAGGGCGACGAGAGCATAACATCCAAACTCGGAGCTATCTGACGCTGGATAGTTTTGCGTGATTCTGCAGCCACCCGATCTTTCCGCACGCCGCAAGGACAAAAAGCACAATCCAAACGAAGATGTGATGCTACAAGTTTGCTATCCCGACACCGAGCCCTATTAACGCCAGCAGCGGAAGTCCGATTGCCGCGTTGAATATCCGCGTCGTTCGCGATGTTCGGCCCATTTCTTTCTTTTCTTCGATGTTCGCGTTTCCCGCTTGCACCACGAAAGACATTTCGAGCGCGAAAACGATCATCAACCCCGCTTGCGTGCGCACGCCAGCGGGATCATAGCCAAACAGGATATAGGCGATCTCTGCGACAAGCAGCGCCAAAACAAATCCTATAGAGAGCATACCGCCCACCTATTGCCTGACTTTCGCGTTTCCACCCCCAAATTCATTGTGTGAACCACGTCGCCACAAACAACGCCAGGGCGATAAGACCACCCGCATCCCGATTCGAACGAAACAACTCGAGACAGTCCTGCGCGTCCTCAACCTTCAGCGAGCGCACCTGCCAGAACAAATGCAACGCCGGCGCAATCATGAACAGCAGGAACAGCGGTCCCAGATGTTCGCTCAAACCTGCCGTCGCGATCAGCGCGAATGCCGCCGCATAGAACAGCAATATCCAGCGCGGACTATCCTTGCCGAACCGCCGTGCCGTCGACTTCACGCCGATCAGCGCATCGTCATCGACGTCCTGATGCGCATAGATCGTGTCGTAACCGAGCGTCCAGAAGAAGCAGCCC
>CAZTCU010000260.1:1289-4328 GCA_964612235.1 uncultured Rhizobium sp. | reverse complement strand
CAGGGCGGCTATTACGGCTACACCATCGCGCGCCGCAACAGCATCCTGCCCGATCCGTCGTTCAATGGCTGGTATGCGCAGGCAAGCTGGGTGCTCACCGGCGAGGCCAAGCCCTACAAGGCGGATAAGGCGGCTTTCGGCCTTCCGACGCCTGCAGATCCGCTTTCGTTCGACAGTTCGGGCATCGGTGCCTGGGAACTGGCCGCGCGATACAGCGTTCTCGACCTTAACGACAACGCCGGATTTGCCGGATTCCTGACGCCCGTGGGTGGTGTCCGCGGTGGCCGCCAGAACATTTGGACCGTTGGCTTCAACTGGTATCCGAACAACGCCATCCGCTTCTTGCTCGATTACCAGCACACCAACGTGTCCCGGTTGAATACGGCAGGCGCGGATATCGGCGCCCACCTTGATACCGTGGCGTTGCGTGCACAGCTTTCTCTTTAACCGGATCGGAGATCAGACCATGAAACGCCTGACCGCCTTAATTGTGGCTGCGAGCTTCGCGCTTGCAAGCGCGGCCCAAGCCGCCGACGTGAAGCTGCTCAATGTCAGCTACGATCCGACACGCGAACTCTACGTCAACATCAACAAGGCATTCGTCGCCGACTGGAAAAAACAGAGCGGCCAAAACCTCGACATCAGTCAGAGCCATGGCGGCTCCGGCAAACAGGCGCGCGCCGTGATCGACGGCCTCGATGCAGACGTTGTGACGCTCGCGCTCGCCGCCGATATCGACGCGATCTCGAAGAACGCCCGTCTTCTTCCCGCCGATTGGCAGAAGCGACTGCCGGAAAATTCGACGCCCTACACCTCGACCATCGTGTTCCTCGTGCGCAAGGGAAATCCGTGGAAGATCAAGGATTGGGGCGATCTCGTGAAGCCCGGCATCCAGGTCATCACGCCGAACCCGAAAACCTCCGGCGGCGCGCGCTGGGCCTATCTCGGCGCGTGGACGTGGGCGCTGCATCGCCCGGGCGGCAACGCGGATAAAGCGAAGACTTTCGTCGCCAATCTCTACAAGCACGTCCCCGTGCTCGACAGCGGCGCGCGCGGCTCGACAACAACCTTCGCGCAACGCGGCCTGGGCGACGTTCTTCTTTCTTGGGAAAACGAAGCGCACCTGACTCTGGAAGAATTCGGCGCGGACAAGTTCGATATCGTCTATCCGCCCTCTTCCATCCTTGCCGAACCGCCGGTCGCGGTTGTCGACAAGAATGTGGACAAGCACGGCACGCGCAAGGTTGCCGAAGCCTATCTGAAATTCCTCTACACCAAGGAAGCGCAGGAGATCGAAGCGAAGAATTTCTATCGTCCGCGCGACAAGGAAATATTGGCCGCGCACGCCAAGGATTTCCCGAACATCAAACTCTACGATTTCGGCGAGGAATTCGGCGACTGGACAAAAGCCCAGAAGATCCATTTCGCCGACGGCGGCATCTTCGATCAGATCTACAAGCCGGGCCAATAACCATGGCGGCGTTGACGCTCGGCGGGAGTTGGAAGCGAAAGAACGCTCTCCCCGGCTTCGGACTTTCGCTGGGCTTCACCCTTTTCTACCTGTCGGTAGTCGTCCTTATCCCGCTGGCGGCGCTCATCATACGCCCATGGGAATTGGGCGTTGACGGGTTCATCAAAGCGGTCACCGAACCGCGCGTGCTCGCCGCTCTCAAGCTTTCGTTCGGCGCGGCCGCCATCGCGGCAGTGGTGAACACGTTCTTCGGCCTGCTCGTGGCCTGGGCGCTGACGCGGTACCGTTTCCCCGGTCACCGCCTCGTCGATGCGCTGGTCGACCTGCCCTTCGCACTCCCAACATCCGTAGCCGGTATCGCGCTTTGCACGCTCTATGCGCAGAACGGATGGATCGGCGAATTGCTCGTGCCGTTGAACATCAAGGTCGCCTACACGCCGCTGGGCGTGGTGGTGGCGCTCATCTTCATCGGCCTGCCTTTCGTCGTGCGCACCCTGCAACCGGTTCTCGCCGATCTTGGCCGCGACCCGGAAGAGGCCGCCGCCACCTTGGGCGCGGGCCGGTTCCAGGCATTTCGCCGCGTCGTGCTGCCTGCGCTTGCGCCCGCCCTCATCACGGGCGGCGCGCTCGCCTTCGCGCGCGCCGTGGGCGAATACGGTTCGGTGATCTTCATCGCGGGCAATCTGCCGATGAAATCGGAGATCGCGCCGCTTCTCATCATCATCAAGCTCGAACAATTCGATTACGCGGGTGCTGCCGCCATCGGCGTGGTGATGCTTGCCGCTTCCTTCCTCATCCTGCTCGCGCTCAACGTGCTGCAGGTCTGGACCGCCGGGAGACGCTGATGCGCGGGGCTACCGAAGACCATCCGCTGATCCGCTGGGCGCTTGTGGGCATTACCATCGGCTTCGTCGTGCTGTTCCTGCTCTTGCCGCTTCTCACCGTGTTTTCGGCGGCGCTCGAAAAAGGCATTGGCGCGGCATGGGAAGCATTGGGCGATCCCGATGCGCTTTCTTCCATCAAACTCACTTTCATCACGGCTCTTATCGCCGTTCCGTTGAACACCGTGTTCGGCGTCGCAGCCGCCTGGGCCGTTTCCAAATACGATTTCCGGGGCAAGAGCCTTCTCACCTCCTTCATCGACCTGCCGTTCTCGGTGTCGCCCGTGATCTCCGGCCTCATCTATGTGCTGATTTTCGGTCTTCAGGGTTGGCTCGGCCCGTGGCTGCGCGAGCACGATATCAAGATCATCTTTGCGCTTCCCGGCATCGTGCTCGCCACGATGTTCGTGACCTTCCCGTTCGTCGCGCGCGAGCTCATCCCGCTGATGACAGATCAGGGCCGCGACGAGGAAGAAGCCGCCATGTCGCTCGGCGCATCGGGCCTGAAGACCTTCTTCCGCGTCACGCTGCCCAGCATCAAATGGGGCCTGCTCTATGGCGTGCTGCTCTGCAACGCGCGCGCCATGGGCGAGTTCGGCGCGGTCTCTGTGGTCTCTGGCCATATCCGCGGCTTCACCAACACGATCCCGCTGCCGCGCAACTGCGAGTTGCCGAACATCAAGGTGC
>CAZTCU010000260.1:592-1279 GCA_964612235.1 uncultured Rhizobium sp. | reverse complement strand
CCATGGGCGAATTCGGCGCCGTGTCGGTGGTGAGCGGCCATATCCGCGGACAGACCAACACCATGCCGCTGCATGTCGAAGTTCTCTACAACGATTATCAATTCGTCGCCGCCTTCGCCGTCGCTTCCGTGCTGGCGTTCCTGGCGCTTGTCACATTGACCCTCAAATCCTTTCTCGAATGGCGGTACGCGGACGAGATCGCGGCCGTGCATCGCCACTGACGGAGATTTTCATGTCGCTCGTAATCGATTCCGTGACCAAGCGTTTCCGAGGCGGCGCCGCGGCCTTGCAGGGCGTAAGCCTCACAGCACCGCAGGGCGCGTTCGTTGCCCTGCTGGGCCCGTCCGGTTCGGGCAAGACAACCCTCTTGCGCATTCTGGGCGGGCTTGATTTCGCCGATACGGGCTCGGTGCGTTTCGCGGATGTGAACTGGCTCGCCGTGCCCGCGCGCGAACGCAAGGCGGGCTTCGTGTTCCAGCACTACGCCCTCTTCCGCCACATGACCGTCGCCAAGAACATCGCCTTCGGCCTCGAAATCCGTCCGCGCCGCTCGCGCCCCAGCAAGGCCGATATCGCGCTGCGCGTGAAGGAATTGCTCGCGCTTGTGCAGCTCGAAGGATTGGGCGAGCGCTACCCCAGCCAGCTCTCCGGCGGCCAGCGCCAGCGCGTGCGAGCGCCACGCGCTGG
>CAZTCU010000260.1:0-582 GCA_964612235.1 uncultured Rhizobium sp. | reverse complement strand
GCCCTTCGGCGCGCTCGACGCCAAGGTGCGCAAGGAATTGCGCATCTGGCTGCGTGCGCTGCACGACAAGATGGGCATCACCACCATCTTCGTCACCCACGATCAGGAAGAAGCCTTCGCCGTGGCCGATCTCGTGGCGGTGATGAACCAGGGCCGCATCGAGCAATACGGCCAGCCCGATGCGGTCAAACGCGCACCGGGAACGGCCTTCGTGCAGGACTTCATCAGCACCTCTGCCTGACCCGCTTGCGAACGCCAGCTTCTGGCTTTAACCAGAGGTATGGCCACGTTCACCTCCGGCGACGTCACCATCGCCTATGACGACATAGGCCCGCGCGAGGGCGGCCGCCCCATCGTGCTGCTGCACGGCTTTGCCTCCAACCGCAACGAGAACTGGCGCCGCCTCGGCTGGTATGGCGCGTTCGAGCGCAAGAACATCCGTTTCATCGCGCCTGACATGCGCGGCCACGGCGAAAGCTCCAAGCCGCACGAACCGCAAGCCTACACGCGCGAGAAATTGGTGGGCGATGTCTTCGCACTGCTCGATCACCTCAACATCGCCAAGGCCGATGTGCTGGGCTT
>CAZTCU010000259.1:0-4338 GCA_964612235.1 uncultured Rhizobium sp. | reverse complement strand
CGTTGGGATAGTTGCGCTGTACGGTAAAGGCGTCCGTCGTGCCGCCGGGAAAGCCGTAGCCGGGTTTCCCGTAGTAAAATGGAAGGCTGAGATAATCGCCCAGCGTCGGATAGCCGGGAAGACCGATACCACCTGCCGGCACCGAACCGTTCTGGCCGCCCGAAGAGTCACTGCGGTTCTTGATGTAAGACGCAACCAGCACTGCCTTGAAATCGTCGCTCGGTTCCCAAGCGAGCGAACCGCGATAGGTCTTGTAGTCGTCGCCGCTCAGCCACGCGTCGCTCGACTGCGGAGGATTGCCGAGCGGGTCGATATAGGTGTTGCGCACATAGCCGTCGGAATACTGGCTCTGCGCCGCCAGACGCAGCGCAAGCGTATCGGTGACCGGAATATTCACGATGCCGCCGAAATCCGCGCGGCCGTAGTTGCCGACCTTCAGATAGGCATCGATGCTATAGAGGCCCTGATCGGGTTCATGCGTCTTGATCTGCACGACGCCGCCGGTGGTGTTCTTGCCGAACAGCGTGCCCTGCGGACCGCGGTCGATTTCGATGCTGGACGCATCGTAAAGCTGCAGCAGCGCGTTCAAATTGCCGGGATAGAAGATGCCGTCGACCGAAACACCGACGCTGGGGTCTATGGCCTGGTCGATGCCCGAATAACCGATACCGCGCGAATAAAGCACGGCAGCCGAGCGGTTGATCGCGCCCACCGGCTCGATGGTCACGTTCGGGGCCACGCGCGTCAGGTCGGTCATGTCCTTGATGAACAGCTTGTCCAGCTGTTCCGGACCGAGCGCGGTCACGGCAACCGGCGTGTCCTGGATGGATTCCTTGCGCAGCGTCGCAGTGACGACCACGGTTTCGATGCCGGTCGGCTGTTCCGCCGTCTGTTGCGGCGCGGGCGTCGTGGTGTCCGGTTGCGCGAAAGCGGTCCCCGAGAACGCGGCCAGCCCGCACAGGGCACTACCGCACAGTATCCATTGGCGAATTTGCATTTTATTCCCCTTCGTTTCCTCGCAAGGACTCCGGTCGTCATATCGCGCCGGTATTGGTCCCGCGAACGCTTCGGAAACTAGTAAGCGGAAAATTGCTTCGCAAGCTAATTATCCGTCCGGACCGAAGCGCCCGTGTTATTTCGAAACCTAATCGACGAAAAAACCACAGCCTAAGCATTAATATTTGGGGGGTGAGCAAATTGGATTTGCCGCCGCACCTCGCTATATTGCTCGCAGTCCGCCAATTTTGGCTGACGGTGCTGTCAATAGTTGACCGGAATATGCCGCGTTTCGTGGTTTGCTCTTTCATTCTGCAGGGGTGCTGATGCGCCGTCTTCCGCCATTGACGGCATTGCGGGCATTCGAGGCGCTTGGCCGCCTCGAAAACGTGAAAGGCGCGGCCGACGAATTGAACGTCACGCCCGCCGCCATCACGCATCAGATTCGTCAGCTCGAAGAACATCTAAGCGTCGAACTGTTCAGCCGCTCCAACAAGGGCATGACGCTGACCAAGGACGGCCACGATTTCTTCCTCGTGGTGACGCAAGCGTTCGAACTACTGCACGAAGGCGCGCGGAAAGTGGAAGGCGGCGGAAGCCACACGCTCAACGTCAACAGCCTGCCGAGCTTCGCAAGCTGCTGGCTGGTGCCCCGCCTGCCGCGGTTCTACGCCACCAATCCCGGCATCGAACTGGAGATCAACACCGTCGGAAATCCCGGCCAGCCGGTCGATTTCGCCCATCTCGGCGCCGATGTCGCGATCCGCGTCGGCCCCACGGCGGAGGCATGGCCCGGCCTTGCCGTCGAAAAGCTGGTGCATGAGCAGATGTTTCCCGTCTGCTCGCCGCAATTGCTCAAAGGTCCGAATGCGTTGCGCCATCCGCGCGATCTCGCGCGACACACCCTGCTGATCGTTTCGCGCCGCCCCGAAGGCTGGCCGGAATGGCTGAATGCGGCCGACCGCACCTTCGGCGGCACCTGCGAAATCGACGCCAATCACGGATTGCGTTTCGACACGATCCAGATGGCCACGGCCGCCGCCGTCGAAGGTTTGGGCGTGACGATCGGGCGAACGCCGCTGATCAACGATTATCTGGAATCCGGCGCGCTGGTCGTGCCGTTCGACCTGGAAGTCCGCAGCCGCGCCGCCTATTGGCTGGTGGGGCACAAGGGCACGATCAATTCGCGCCCCGTGCAGTTGTTCCGCGCCTGGCTCAGGCTGGAACTGGGCCTGCCGCCGCAGCACACATCCGCGGCGGCATAACCCTTTCGATCATTCCGCCGGTTCGAGGTGACGCACAGGCTTCTTGTGGCCCTGCGCATCCACCGGTTCGTGCTTCACGTCGATCTTCGGATCGAGAGGCCGTGTCCACGCCGCGAACTCCAGGCAGATGCCATCCGGATCGTAGAAATAGATCGAGCGGACGAAGGTCGACGGCGAAACGTCCGGGCTGATCTGGCGATCGGAATCGTCGTGGTTGACGACCTTGGTGCACTGCACGCCGCGGGCAAGCAGCTTCTCGTGATATTCGTCCACCTTCTCGGCCGGAATGTTGAACGCGACATGGTTCATCGAACCGTGACCCGAAACGATGCTGCCCCCTCCCGGCAGGTTCGCGGCGGATGCCACGCCGGGGGCCGCTGCCGGCGCATTCGGGAACCAGAAGAAGGCAAGCCCGTCGCCGTTTCCAATGTCGAAGAAGAAGTGCTGGCCCATGCCGTTGGGCAGGTCGATCGTCTTCGTCATCGGCATGCCCAGCACGTTGGTATAAAAGTCCACCGTCTTCGCCATGTCCTTGCAGACCAGCGCCAGATGGTTCACGCCCTGAATGTCGAAAACCTTGTTTTTCAGTTGAGCCATTGTGCGTCTCCCATTCGATATCGAACCCCCTCTTACCATTTTTCGCGGGGTTGCACTATATAGAACTCTAAGCATTTGGCGGGGCGCAGCATGCACCGCCGTCAACATCCCGGAGGAAACCATGCCGCGCCTAAAGGAAGTCCCGCTCGCCCAGGCCACGCCAAGCGTCAAAGCCTATTACGAAAAACTCTTTCCCGGGCGCGATCCGGTGAAGGAACCGGGCACCGCAACCGGAACGCCCGGCAACTGGTGGACGGTCTTCGCCCTTGTGCCCTCGATCTTCGATCACGCCACCGCCCAGTTCGGGATGTTCGGCATGTTCGCCGACAAGAGCGTGAGCAAGCTCGATCCGACGATCCGCGAAATCGCCCTGTTGCGCGTGGGCTTCGAAGTGGGAAGCCAATTCGTGTTCTCGCAGCACTGCAAGGCCGCGCGCCGCAACGGCGTCTCCGACGAAAAGATCGTCGCGATCCCGAACTGGAGCGTGTCCGATCTTTTTTCGCCGCTCGAACGCGCGGTGCTCGCCTATGTCGATTGCCTCGTGCTGGATCGCGGCCGCGTGCCCGACGGCGTGTTCGAGGCGCTGAAGAAGCAGATGTCCGACGAAGACATCCTCGAACTTACCTATCACTCGATGTGCTATCACCTGCACGCGGTGACGTGCAGAGCGCTGCGTCTGGAATATGACGACGTGCCGGAACGCATCAAGGAAGTGCCCGTGCCGAAAGACGGCAAGCTCGCAGCCGATTGGGCGGGCGCGGCGTGGAATAGATGAGCGACGCCGTCAAACTCATCGCCTTCGCCGGATCGACGCGAAAGGAGTCTTACAACCGCCGCGTGGTCGAAATCGCCGCCGAAGGCGCCCGCGCCGCGGGCGCCGAGGTGCAGGTGCTGAACCTGAAGGATTTCGACATCCCCTTCTACGATCCCGATCTCGAAGCCGTCGAAGGCATGCCGCCCGGCGTGAAAAAGCTGCGAGACCTGTTCGTGGAATCCGACGGCTATCTGATCGCCGCGCCCGAATACAACGGCTCGATGCCGGGCCTGTTGAAGAATGCACTCGACTGGGTCTCGCGCCCCGCGCCGGGCGAGACGCAAACGACGCTGCGCGCTTTTCGCGGAAAAGTCGCCGGCATCATGTCCGCCTCGCCAGGACCATGGGGCGGCGTGCGCGGGTTGGCACATCTGCGCCAAATCCTCAGCGGCATTTTCGTGCTGGTCGTCGCCGAGCAGTTGGCGGTGCCAAACGCCGCCGACGCCTTCGAACCGCACGGTGCGCTGAAGAATGCCGCCTATCACGCCATGCTCGAAGCGATAGGCAAGCGCGTGGCGCATTTGGCGAAGGCGATGAAGGAGAACTGAACTGAACTCTACTCACCTCCCCCTACGCGGGGAGGTCGACGCGCGTAGCGCGGCGGGTGGGGCCTCGCCGCGAATGCCGTGCTTGAAAGCCCCACCCGTCATCGTGCCGATGCCCGCC
>CAZTCU010000258.1:0-4358 GCA_964612235.1 uncultured Rhizobium sp. | reverse complement strand
AGAAAGACCCGGCGACGCCGGTGGCAAACACTTAGAGCGTTTTCCGCCGAAGCGAATATCGGTTCGGCGTTTAATCGCGCTCTAAGGATTGCCGCCTGTTTCGCCGTCCATCCTGTTCAGCAGCGATTGGGTCGCGAACCCGTCGGCCGGAAGATTGCGCGCCTTCTGATAGTCGCGCAGCGCCGCGCGAACTTTCCGCCCGATCACGCCGTCGATTTCGCCCGGATCGTAGCCCAGCGTTTTCAGGTCTTGCTGGAACTGGAAGCGTTGCGGGCGCGAAAGCGGCTGCTCGTCGCGCGGCCAAGACGCGGCCACGCCCGCATCGCCGCCCAAACGATCCGCCAGCAAGCACACCGCGAGCCCGTAGGAAATCGCCGTATTGTATTTCAACACCGCATTGAAATTGCCGAACACCATGAAGGCAGGACCCCGCGCACCGGCAGGAAGAATGATGGCGCCCTGTTGCTGATCTTCGCCGAGTGCCGCGCCCGCAACCGTCGTCACACCCAGCGCGCGCCAATCCGAAAGCGGTTTGACGATATCGAGATCGGCCTGCTCATAGGGAAAATTCGCAGGCAGCTTCACCTCGTATCCCCAGCGTTGTCCGCGCTGCCATCCATAGTTCACCAGCAATTGCGCGGCGGAGGCGAGCGCGTCGCCTGCCGAATTCCACAAGTCCTTCCTGCCGTCGCCGTCGAAATCGACCGCATGGGCAAGCCACGATGTCGGCACGAATTGCGTCTGCCCGAACGCCCCGGCCCAGGAAGAAAACATTGTGCCGGTCGCGAACGGTCCTTGCTGCGCCACCTGCAACGCCGCGATCAGTTGCGGGCGTGCATAACCTGTGCGCGGACCCTCGAAAGCCAGGGTTGCGAGCGCCTGGAAGATGTTGAAGTTGCCCAATGCGCGTCCGTAGTCGGATTCATTCGCCCAAATCGCGGCGAGAATTTCTTTCGGCACGCCATATTGCGCTTCCAGTTTCGCAAACATATCGGCGTTGGCGGCAAGTGCGGCCTGTCCGTCCGCTATGCGTTTGGCCGAGACCGCGTTGTCGAGATATTGCCAGATCGGTTTGACGAATTCTGGCTGCGCAGCATTCAACTGTTCGATGCGCGGATCGAGCGTCACATGGCCAAGCGCCTGGTCGTAAAGCGCCCCGTCGATGCCCGCGGCCAGCGCCTGGGCGCGGAAGTCGCGCAAGAAGCCCTCGAACCGGGATTCCATCTGCGGAGTCACGATGGGCGCTGATATTGGGGCGGCCGGTGCCGGCGGCGGCACGGCCGGTTTGCGCTGGCTGGTGGCGCAGGCGCCTGCGAGCAGGATCAGCCCCAGGGCCAGCCCCCGCCTCGCCCCCTTTCGGAAAGTTCCGCTATCTGCCATTCCCGCCGTCCAGAATCACGAGGCCAATCTACGCTATCCGGGCGGAAAGATTAGGCTTTTCCCATAGGTTGACAGGGCAGGGGGCCGCCACTAGGTTCCGCGCCTCTTTGCGGGCCCTGTGCCCTTTTAGCCGTCTGGAAAGTGTCATGAAGGTTCGCAATTCGCTGCGGTCGCTCAAGAAGCGCGACAAGGACTGCCGCATCATCCGCCGCAAGGGCCGGGTCTACGTCATCAACAAGAAGAACCCCCGCTTCAAGGCGCGTCAGGGCTGAACAGCCTTCGCTGGTGCGCGGCGAGCCCGCGCGTTAGATTTTCGGCCATGCGTATTCCGCTTGCGTTCGCACTTCTGTTGCTCGCGCCCTTGGCCGCGCGCGCGGAGCCGGTGAAGCCCGCACCCAAGGCGCTCACCACCGCGCAGCAACTCGACAAATTGTTTGCCGATCTCGCAAAAGCGGACTCCGAAGATAACGCCAACCCCATCGAAAGCCAGATCGAGGCGCTGTTCCTGCAATCGGGAAGCCCTACGATCGATCTTTTGATGACGCGCAGCCAGAGCGCGCTCAAATCCGGCGACGCGGGCACGGCGCGCAAGGTGATCGATTCCGTCACCAAACTGGCACCGGATTTTGCCGAGGGCTGGCATATGCGCGCGCAGCTGCAGTTGGCCGCGGGCGACGATGCGGGCGCGATGATCTCCCTGCAGAAGACGGTCGCGCTCAATCCGCGCGAGTTCAACGCGCTGTCGCATCTGGCAGACATGCTGGGTGAGTATGGCGACAAGAAGGGCGCGCTCTCGCTCTATCGAAAAGTGCAGAAGCTCGATCCCACCAATGATGATGCCGCCCGCGCGGTGCGCAAACTCACGCGCGAAGTGGAAGGCGAGAAGATCTAGTCCTGCATCTTGCTGCCGACGAATGCGACCCGCAGCAGATTGGTGGCGCCCGGCGTGCCCAAGGGAACGCCAGCGGTAATCACGATGCGGTCGCCGTGTTTGGCGAAGCCTTCGCTGAAAGCAAAGCGTGCCGCACGATCCACCATGTCGTCGAGATCATGCGCGTCTTCCGTCAGAACGCAATGCAGACCCCAGGCGAGCGCCAGCCTGCGCACCGTGCTCGCGGTGGGCGACAGCACGATGATCGGCGCTTCGGGCCGTTCGCGCGCGGCGCGCAATGCGGTGGAGCCCGATTTCGTCCACGTCACGATGGCGCGCGCATGGATCGTGTGCGTGACTTCATGCACCGCCGCCATGATCGCATCCGCCGTCGTTTCCTCGGGCGGGCTTCGCTGCGCATCCAATATCTGCTGATACAGCGGATCGGTTTCGACCTGCGAGGCGATCTTGTCCATCATGGTCACGGCTTCGACCGGATAGGCGCCAGACGCCGTTTCCGCCGATAGCATCACGGCATCCGCCCCTTCGAACACGGCGGTCGCAACGTCGGAAACTTCCGCGCGTGTGGGTTGCGGCGCTGCGATCATGGATTCCAGCATCTGCGTCGCCACCACCACGGGCTTGCCCGCCTTGCGCGCGGCGCGCGTGATCTGTTTCTGTTTTCCCGGCACGGCTTCGAGCGGCAACTCCACGCCGAGATCGCCGCGCGCCACCATCAACGCATCGGAGAACTCGAGAATCTCGTCCAGCCGTTCCAGCGCCTTGGGCTTTTCGATTTTGGTCAGGATGCCCGCGCGCCCTTGCACGGCCTTGCGCAATTCCGCAACGTCTTCGGGCCGTTGAACGAACGAAAGCGCGATCCAGTCCACGCCGAGGTTAAGCGCCGCATCGAGATCGGTGCGATCTTTGGGCGTCATCGCCGGGATCGGCAGAACCGTGTCGGGAAGGTTCACGCCCTTCCTGTCCTTGAACACGCCGCCCTGTTCGACAATCGCGGTTGCGCTGTCTGCCGCCACCGTGAGCACGCGCAACCGCAAACGCCCGTCATCCACCAGCAGCGTTTCGTTCGGCCGCATCGCCGCGAACACTTCGGCATGCGGAATGGGAAGCGTGTCGGGCTCGTTCGCATCCACCTTGCGCAACAGCGTCACGCGCGTGCCCGTTCCCAGCGCCACCTCGCCGCCCGGCAGATTGCCGAGCCGGATCTTCGGCCCCTGCAGGTCAACCAATATCCCGACGGGGCGGCCGATCTCGCTTTCCAGCGCGCGGACCTGCGCATGGACGTCGGCCAGTGCCGCGTGCGAGGTGTGGCTCATATTGATGCGGAACACGTCCGCGCCCGCTTCGAACAGTGCCTTTATCTTCTCCGGCGTCGAAGATGCCGGGCCAAGCGTTGCAAGGATTTTGGTTTTCCGTGTGCGCCGCATCGTCAATCCGAAAGATTCTGGGTCCAGTCGGGCCTGTTGCCCGTGTCGACTTCGAAGAAGGATTTCTGGTCGAAGCCTCGGCTCGCGCAGTCGCCGCGCCCGCCAATCGAGAATTTGTCAGTTTGCGAAACGCAGAAGGCGCGGCTTCCGCTCCAACTGCCGGCACCGCCATCGGTGGCATAGAGATAATAGTAGCGCGCGACCAGCGGGCGATCGATCAAGGTGGCGCAGGCCTTGGGCTGAACCGTCCACCAGCCTTCGCTCATCCAGGCGGCTCCGTCGAAGCGTCCCAGCGCCACCTTGGCAGGGCTGGCCGCCTTGTTGCACACGTCGAGCCGGGCCGATGCGGGCCCGGCGGCGCAAATCAATATCGCGATGAGTACACAACGCATGTGACATTGGTGTCGCTCAAGGCGAAATCGCTGTCAACCGAAGGGGCCGGAATCGGCTAGGATCGCGCGCATGGAAGCTTATGAACATTACGGTCCAGAGGATGGCGCGGGCCTGATCTTCGTCTGCGATCACGCCTCCAACGCACTGCCGCAGGCTTACGGCGATCTGGGGCTCTCGCACGCGCTGCTCGAAACCCACATCGCCTATGACATCGGTGCCGCCACCGTCACGCGCGCGCTGGCCGATGCGTATGGCGCGCCCGCGAT
>CAZTCU010000257.1:0-4412 GCA_964612235.1 uncultured Rhizobium sp. | reverse complement strand
TCGAGCGTCGCGTATTCGTGATGCCGGTCGCTCGCGAGTTTGATGGCGCGGTGAAGGGCCTGCTCCAAACTGCGGGACAATGATGGCATCGACGCGCTACTCCTTCTCCATGGTACATTGTAAAGGATGTTGATGGCGGCGGGAAAATTCAATGACCTGCGCCACCTTTGTTTCCGCCACCTCGTAGGTGAACACCCCGCAGATGCCCACGCCATGGCGGTGGACATGCAGCATGATCTCGACGGCGGCTTCGCGGCTTTTGGCGAAAAACGTCTCGAGGATGTGAACGACGAACTCCATCGGCGTGTAGTCGTCGTTCAGCAGAAGCACCTTGTAGAGGCTGGGCTTCTTGGTTTTCGGGCGCGTGCGTGTGACGACGCCGGTTCCCGAACCGGTGCCGTTGCCCGTTCCCTGCCCGTCCCTGTCGTCTCTCATGCCAGCAGACTCTGACCCGGAAAGTTTACTTTATCGCCTAATAGATAAGGCGATGAAGGGCATGGCGCGCAACCAACTTATTTTTTTGGGGTTTCGCCCTTGAAATCCGGCTTAAAAAACAAAAGGCCCGGCCGAAGCCGGGCCTTTATTCGCAGAAAGTACGCCTGCGAAATTCTTAAGCGGCGGTGCGGAAGCTCTGCACCGTGTCGACCCACGCCTGGTAACGGCCCTGGATCGGCTCGAACGCCTTCTTCGTCGAGGCGACGAAGATTTCGTTCAGCTTGGTGACTTCGCCGACATAGGCTTCGAACGCGGTCTTCGCGAAATCGGTCTGCAGTTCGAACGCTTCCTGCGGCGACTTCGACGCAAGAACGGCCTTCGCCGCGGCGATCGACTCTTCGATCGACTGCTTGGAATAAGCGTAAATCTCGTTGTGGAGCGTTTCGGCGCCCTTGCCGGCGGCATTGGCCGACTTCACATAGGCTTCCACCGTTTCCTTGCCGTAGCCCAGGATCTGGTCGTAGCCCTTCACGGCCTTTTCAAAGCCGGTCTTGAACGCTTCCGTGCCCGTCTTGAGCGCGGTTTCGATGCCTTCGGCCGCTTCAGCGCTGGCCGCTTTTGCCTTCGGTGCCATAAGAAAATCCTTTCCTTTGGTTACGCATCGCTTCAGGGGCCAGCACGGCGTCCTGTTGCAGTGCAACATGACCTATATGCGGTGCACCATGCCGCCTGTCAAGGGGCTTTGTTGCGCTGCACAAAAGGTTCGTCCATGGAACCAAAGTTTCGTTAACCAAGATTGCTAACCATTCATAAACATCGGAGATTCATCATCATTTCGGCATAAAGGGTTGCGCAAGCGAGGGGAATTGTGTCTCAATGCAAATCAAGGTGGGTCGACTTTAACAAGACCGAATAGGGGCTGCGTAAATGCTGTTTTGGCCGCGCGCCGCGGGAGGCGCGACCATGCGTAAGGCTTTTGTGTGGTGTGCGGCGGCAGCGTTCGCCGCCCTGACGTTGTCGCCGGCTCAGCCAGCCGTTGCGGCATCGCGCCACGCCAAGACCCATCACGCGAAGGTCTTCCACCACCAGAATCGCAAGAAGGTCCGGGTTGCCCGGGTTCCTGCCCGTCCGACAGATCCGTCCAAGGATGCCGCCCTCGTCATCGACGGCCGCACCGGCGCCACCCTCTATGCCCGCAACGATGATGCGCTGCGGCACCCGGCGTCCCTCACCAAGATGATGACCCTCTACCTGCTGTTCGACGCGCTGAAGCAGGGCAAGGTCACCATGGACACCCCGCTCAAGGTCTCCGCCCACGCCACGCGGGCCAATCCGACCAAGCTCTATCTCAAGAAGGGCGAGACGATTCCCGTCGAAACGGCGATCAAGGCGATCGTGGTGCTCTCCGCCAACGACGTGGCGGTGACCATTGCCGAGAACCTGGGCGGCACCGAAGCGAACTTCGCGCAGATGATGACCGCGAAGGCCCATCAGATCGGCATGAAGAACACCAACTACAACAACGCATCCGGCCTGCCCGATCCCGGCCAGATCACGACCGCCGACGATCTGGCGATCCTGGCGCGCCATGTGGCGTACGACTTCCCGCAATATTTCCATTACTTCTCGACCGTCAGCTTCAGCTGGCACGGCACGCCGCACATCACGCACAACAACCTGATCGGCAATTACGAAGGCGCGGACGGCATCAAGACCGGCTACACCAACGCCTCCGGCTTCAATCTCGTGTCGTCGGTGGTGCGCAATGGCGAGCATGTGATCGCCGTGGTGATGGGCGGATACACGGCCAAATCGCGCGACCGCGAGATGGTGCGCCTGCTCGACGACACCTTCGACCGCGCCAAGGCCCAGCCCACCCTGCTCGCCCGCGCCGAAGTGCCGTGGCAGCAGATCGCCGAGAATTCCAAGGGCACACCCGTCACCGCCGGGTTTGACGTGAACGCCGCGCCGTTGAGTGCGGTCGCCCAGAACAACGCCAAAGAAATTTCGCATCGCTGGAGCCTGCTCGCCTCGATGAACAAGGCGGTCAATCCGAAGATGAAGCCGCCGAAATATCCCGACGCGGATGAGGATGCGGCGGAAGCTGCGACCTCCGCCCCCGTGCCGATGGCGAAACCCATTCTGGTCGCCAACAACTACCCGCAGACGCTGGTCGGCGCGCAGCCCGCCGCCAACGACAATGTGGGTGAAGGCGACGTCGCCGACGACGCGCACACCACGGTCGCGGCCATGGGTGCGCGCAACTGGGCGATCCAGATCGGCGCCTATGCCACCAACGCCATCGCGCACAGCGAGCTTGCAGCCTATGCCCGCAAGTCGGGCGATATTCTGAAAGCCGCGCAGGAAGTGGTGATCCCGGTGCAGTCCGCCAACGGTCACACGATCTTCCGCGCCCGCTTTGGCCCCATGGCCGAACGTGACGCCCGCGAACTTTGCGCCAGCCTTACCGAACGCGGCCAGACCTGCTTCGCGACGATGAGCGCGCGGTAAAGGCCCCACCCGCCGCGCTGCGCGCGTCGACCTCCCCGCGTGGGGGGAGGTAAGAAGTCAGCCTAACAGAACGTCCTTCGCTTGGTTGATCTTCGCGGCCAGGTAGCTGGTGCCGCCTTTGTCGGGGTGGTTCTGCAGCATCAGTTTGCGGTGGGCGGCGCGGATTTCGTCGTTTGTGGCGCCCTGCTCCAGACCCAGCACGCGATAGGCTTCCTCGCGCGACATGGCGCTGTCGTTGCGGGAGCGGGATTGCGATTGTGTTTGTTCGGCCTGCCGCCATGCGTTGCCGAAACGGCGGTCGAGATAGGTTTCCAGCAGACGCCGCGTTTCGATGTCGGCGTTCGACTCGTTGAACAGTCCTACAAGCGCGTCGCGCGTCATCGCGCTTAGCCGCGCGCCCGCGTGATCGCCTTTCAGCACCTCGCCATCCATTTCGCCAGTCATGTGATCGAGTTCGAGCGCGATCCATTCTGTGCGCACGGCGCTTGATCGATCCTGCCGCGGCCGGTTCGAACGCGATCCGCCCGAAGGAAATCCGCCATAGTGGGGCCAGCCGCCCGGCCACAATCTTCCTTGCGTGAACAAGGACCACGCGACCGTGCCGACGAAGAACCCGAGACCGATCCGCTCGGTCAGCATCAATGCGAGCGCGGCAAGTCCCAGCAAAACGGCGCCGAGGGTGCGCAGCGAACGCGCGAGCGTCGTCGGATTGGCCCGCGTGAAGGCGTATCCCATGCCCAGAACGAAAACGAGCAATAGCGCGCCGGCCAGAACGAAGGTCATTTCCGTCCGCTCATCGAGTGGGCGATGCGCAACATCTCGCCGCCCATGCGCTCGCCATATTCGCGCAACGCAACTTCGCCGCCCGTTGCATAAGCGGCGGCTGCGCCCAGCAATTCCTTCAGACGTTTTGCGGCACCTGCATCGAATTGCGCATAGACGCCTTTGGTCAGCCGCGCGACTTCGCGGAACACGGCTTCCGCATTGGGATGATGGCCTTCGTGGAACATGAACGCCGGGACGCCGAGCAGCGCGAGCTTGCCGGCCGCGCCCGCGACGAGATCGGGATTTTCCTCGAAGCAATCGCCGACATAGACGAGCGCGCCGACCTTGGCGCGGCCCGCTTCCTCAGCCGCGTGCGTGAGGACGCGGTGGAGTTGGGTGAATCCGCTGCGGCAGGTGACGCTGCGCATCCGGTCGGCGAGTGCAGCGGGCGTAGTTGCCCACGGGCTCGCCTCAAATTCTCCCGCACCCCGGAAGAATACGAGCTGCACCGCCAACCCGCCCATGGATTGCGCGACGTGAAACATCTCCGACTGGATTTCGGTGGCCCGGTCCCAGGTGGGTTGGCGGCTCATCGTGGCGTCGATGGCGAAGATCAGGCGGCCCTTCACCTGATTGAGGGCGGGCACGCGCGCGGCGTTTCCCAGGAAGGCGTCGATGTCCTTCGAGGTGGAGCGGTTGGC
>CAZTCU010000256.1:1272-4418 GCA_964612235.1 uncultured Rhizobium sp. | reverse complement strand
GGCTGGAACACCATGCTGGTGGACGGCAAATGGATGCCGACCTTTCCCAATGCGCGCTATCTGATCGGACGGGCGGAATACGAACATTGGGTCGAATTCGAAAGCGATGAGGAACATCGCCAGGTGATGGCGGATTCGGTGAAGCCGATCTTCGAATCCGGACTGGCCGACAAGGTGGAAATGGACCACCGCATCTCGCCCGAAATCCGTTTGATGCCGACAACCGGCCACACGCCCGGCCATGTCAGCGTCGTAATCGAATCCAAGGGCGAAACCGCCATCATCACCGGCGACATGATCCATCATCCGATCCAGATGGCGCATCCCAACTGGGCCACACCCTATGACAGCGACCGCCGCGCCGCAGAAGCCACGCGCCGCGCCATGCTGAAAGACTGGTCGGAGAAACCCGTCCTCGTCATCGGCACGCATTTCGCGGCGCCCACAGCGGGCCGCGTGGAGCGCGACGGAGAGGCATTTAAATTCTCGGTGTGATCACGCCGCTATGACGCCCATCTTGCCTGTCTCGTGCCTATTTCGGTCGTGCGATGCCCACCATTATCGACCAGGCAGCCAACACCACCCTGATGAGCAAAACGGCGCAGGACGCGGCCACCAAATATATCCCCCAACCCTGCTGCCCAACGAGCGCCGCTCCACCAGCGGCGCCGAGCAAAAAGATGGCGGAAAAGATTGCTCCGAGAAAAAGCGAGCCGCCGCCGCGCCGAAAAACGTCCTCGTTCTGAAAGAAGAGGTAGATAAATCCGAGGGGGAAAGACAACCCGACAAGATTAATCGCAATCAGTTCGGTTCCCAGAATATGAACCGGTTGCGGAACGAGAGTGAAAAGCGCCTCGATCAGGATGATCAGCAGATAACAAGTGTTGTTAAATGCCCGCCTGCAATAGACCGGATTGTTGACGATCTCTTTGACGTGCAGCGAAGCTGCGATGAACAGCAGCCCGGTAAGTCCCGCGGAGGATGACCCCAGCATGATAAACACGCTGCGCCACAGCTCAGGCTGATAAGGGTACAGCATGTGGTCCCCCCGCTGAAATCGTAAGGCAAAAAATCAACCGCTAACGCATCTTACCACGTTCTATGGCTTGAGCGCGTCCACGAATGCCTGAAGTGCTGCACGAATTTTTGCCGAGATTTCCGGGTCGGCGGCTATGACCTTCGCGTCCGTCTGCTTCCCAAGCAACGGAACCGTAATCGTCGCCTCCTCCACAATCCGCGCCGACATCGTCTGAAACACCAGATGCATGGCCGCCTGCGAGGCAACCGCGCGTTCGGACGCATGAAAGAACGCCACCGGCTTGTCGGGAAAGCCGTCATGGCTCACCAGCCAGTCGAGCGCGTTCTTGAACGATCCGGGAATCCCGCGCGCATATTCGGGGCTTGAGATCAGCAATCCGTCCGCCTGCCGGATTTTCTCCCGCCACGCGCTCACTTCGGGCGGCGCAGGCTCGACATCGAGATCGGGATTGAAATGCGGCAACCGCGCCAGCCCGTCATACAATTCGATCTCAACGCCTTCCGGCGCCAGCAACATCGCCGCCTGCAACAGCGCCGTGTTGGTGGAAACCGCGCGCAAACTCCCCGAGATCGCCAAGAGCCGCATCAGCGTTTCGCAAAGATATCCATCGCCTTGGCCATCTGCACGTCATTGTCGGTCACGCCGCCCGCATCGTGGGTGGAAAGCGTCACGTCAACCGTCCTGTAGACGTTGAACCATTCGGGATGGTGATCCATCTTTTCGGCCAGCAGCGCCACGCGCGACATGAATCCGAACGCCTCGTTGAAATCGGCGAACTCGAACTTGCGCGAAATCGCATCGCGCCCGTCCGTCTCTTTCCATTCCGGCAATCCTTTGAGCGCCGCCGCCCGCGCCGCACCTTCCAGTTTCTTCATCGTGGAATCTCCTTCATCGCAGCGGATAAACGCGCTCGGGTGTGTAAATGCTCCCGTTTTGCGAAAGATGGCTCGAAAACAGTGTGAACGCCCGCGCCTCGAACGGCCCGCTCGCATAAAGCGCATGATCGGTAATATAGTCCATTACCGCGCCCTGCGGCGTGCCGCGCAGCCGCGCCAGGGTGACGTGCGGGGTATATTTGCGCTCCTCGGCAGGCAATCCCAACCGCTGCAAGGCGGTCTCGACCTTGCGCTGCAAATGCTTCAACGCCTCGTTCGGCGCGACACCCGCCCACAGCGCGCGCGGATTCCTCCCGCCGAATTCGCCCACACCCTTCAATTCGACACTGAAACGCGGATCGGCAATCGAAGCCAGCATATCGTCAACAGAGGCCGCATCGCGCCCATCCACTTCCCCGATGAAGCGCAACGTCAGATGCAATTGCTCGCGCGTCTGCCAGCGCGCACCCGGCACGCCCGCCTGCATGCGCACAAGCGGTTCCGCCACCTCGTCGGGCAGGTCGATGGCCACGAACAGGCGGATCATGTGCGCTTCCTCGCCAGCCGCCCAAGCGGCAGCCGCTCACGAAAGACAAACCCCACCGCGAGGAAGGCTGCACCGCCCAGCACGACAGCGCAAGCAAGGGCTGCTTCATCGGCAAACAGCGCATTGTCGAAATGCAGATGCGTCGAAAGCCAAACGCCCAGCAACGCCGCCGCTCCCGTCGCCAGCGTCGCAAGGAATGTCGGCGGCAATGAGCGCACGAAAACACGGTCGATGGTGAGGAACCCGCGCGAACGCGCCAGCATCACCAGCACCCCCACATTCACCCACGCGGCAATCGAAGTGCCGAGCGCAATTCCCACCGCGCCCAGATGCACGCCCCACACCAGCGCAATCTTCAACGCGATGTTCACCACGACGGATGCAATCGTCGCGCGCACCGGCGTCGCCGTGTCGCCGCGCGCATAGAACGTCGGCGACACGCAACGTATCAGAACGAACGCAGGCAATCCCACGCCATACGCCATCAACGCCATTGCCGAGATCTGCGCCGCCTGGAGATGAAACGCGCCATGCGCGAACAACCCCTGCATGATCGTCAGCGGCACGGTAAGAAACGCCGCCACGAAGGGCAGCGTGAGAAACCGCGCCAGCGCCGCCGAACGGTTCTGCGTCGCGTCCGCGCCCGCGCGATCGCCTTTCGCCAACAGCGACGACATCTCCGGCA
>CAZTCU010000256.1:0-1172 GCA_964612235.1 uncultured Rhizobium sp. | reverse complement strand
CCCCAGGCGGCCGCATAAGCCGCATTGGGAAAGAACGGCGCACAGAACAACGCCGCGATCATCGCCACGTTAAGAAAAATCGACCACGCCGAAGCCGCAGCAAACTTCCCCACCGCGTTCAGCATCGCCGAAAGCTGCACCGCGACCACGGTGAAGATCAGATAGGGAAACGCGATCCGCGCCAGGCTCGTCGCCAGTTCCAGCTGCCCCGGATGCGCGGCAAAGCCCGGCGCCATCACCGAAATGATCGGCCGCATCGCACCCAGTGCTGCCAGCAGCAGGATGACCTGCGTGATCATCTGCCAGGAATAGACGCGATTGGCGAAATGCCCCGCCGCCTCGTGCCCATCGGTCTCGCGCATCGCCGCATAACGCGGCAGGAACGCAAGGTTGAACGCGCCTTCCGCGAAGATCGCGCGGAAATTGTTCGGCAGGCGGAACGCGACGAGGAAGGCGTCCGACAAGGGTCCCGCGCCCAATATCGCCGCCATCAGCACGTCACGGATAAATCCCGTGATGCGCGACAACAGCGTGAACCCGCCCACCGATGCCAGCCTGCGAAACATCAGCGCCCCAAAAGTTTCTTCACATAAGGCAGCAACCGCGTGACGATGATCTTCACCCCGGCCGGATTGGGATGCATCCCGTCCGCCTGATTGAGCTTGGGATCGAGCGCCACACCATCGAGCACGAACGGGTAAAGCGCCACACCATATTTCTTTGCGAGCCGCGGATAGATCGGATCGAACTCGGCGGCATATTCCGGCCCCAGATTGCGCGGCGCCTTCATGCCCAGCAGCAACACCTTCACATGCGCCGCCTTCAGCTTCGCCAGCACATCGGAAATATTTTTCTCCGTCTGCTTCGGCGAAAGCCCGCGCAACGCATCGTTCGATCCCAATTCCACAATCGCCGCATCGGGACGATCCGCCAACGACCAATCAATCCGCGAAGCCCCACCCGCGCTCGTATCGCCGGAAACACCCGCATTGATGACTTTCACATCGATCTTGGCCGCTTTCAGCCGATCTTCCAGCACCACCGGATATTCGGTGCCAGGCGGCAGGCCGTATCCCTGAGTGAGGCTGGTGCCGAAAGCGAGGATTTTGATGGGGGCTGCGGATGCGGGAGATGCGCAACCCCCAAGCATCAAAACGGCAATCAGCCCAATA
>CAZTCU010000255.1:0-4419 GCA_964612235.1 uncultured Rhizobium sp. | reverse complement strand
ACCGAACGCGAAATCCAGAGCGCGCTCGGCGAAATCTCCAGGAACCGCACCACGCTCGTTATCGCGCACCGTCTTTCAACAGTCGTCGATGCCGACGAGATATTGGTGCTCAACCGCGGCCAGATCGTCGAACGCGGCCGCCATTCCGAACTTGTGGCGATGGGCGGCCAATACGCCGCGATGTGGAACAAGCAGAAGGAAGCCGCCGAAGCCCGCGAAAAACTCAAATCGGTGGAAAGCGACCCCGACGTGGTACCGGATATCGCCCGCGAAACCCCGCTCGCTGCGGATTGATTGTAAGAACTTACCTCCCCCTACGCGGGGAGGTCGACGTCGCGGAACGCGACGGCGGGTGGGGGGACGCGCAACGAACTCGGTGCAGAAGAACAGCGTCCCGTTTCAAGCGAGAAATCCATCTTGCGCACACCGTCTTCGTTGCGCGTCCCCCCACCCGCCGCTTCGCGTCGACCGCCCCGCGTAGGGGGCGGTGAGTGATATGCGATAGGAAGGGTTCAAGGCAGCTTTAGATCACGCAGCACCCATCAAGTCCGGATAGCTGTCGAACCACGGCCTGTGTTGTTCCACCTGCGCCGCCAGCCGCAACAACAACCCTTCTCCTCCGATCGCGGCCACACACTGCACGCCGATGGGAAGCCCCGACGCCGCGCTCCGGTGCAACGGAAGGCTCATCGCCGGCGTGCCCGTGAGGTTGGAGAGTTGCGTGAACGGCGTGTATTTCAAATGCCGCCGCGCCATCCGGTGCACATAACCCGAGCGCAACACGATACCGCCCAGCCGCAGCGCACGCATCGTGCGCACGCCAAACCTATCGAGCACACCCGTCGCCATTTCGCCCACGCGCGGCGGCGGCATGGCGAAGGTCGGCGTCATGTAGATGTCGTATCGCGTGAAGAATTCGCCCAGCGCACGGCTGTAACTGTTCCAGCGTCCGTGCACCTGAAGATATTCATCGGCGCGGATGGCATGGCCGATGCTGGCGAGCGCCAGCGTATCGAGTTCGAACCCCTCGTCGCCGCAACCGGTTTCGCGTTTGACTTCCGCAATAGCCGCCGCGGCGTTGGCGAAATAGGTGGAGAGAAAATCGTTCGCCAATGCGTTGCCGTCGATGGCGGGTTCCGCTTCTTCGACGTCATGCCCCAATCCGGCAAGCATCTCCGCTGCGTTTTTCACCGCCGTCACGCAATCCGGATCGACGGCTTCGTCGATAGGCGAGCGAACCGAGAACGCAATACGCAAACGCCCCGGCGCGATTTTCACTTCTTCGGCAAACGGCCTGGGGATCGCGGGAGCGGGATAAGGCCCGCCCTGTTCTGTGCCTTGAATCGCATCCAGCATCACTGCCGAATCGCGCACCGAACGGCTCACGACATTTGCCGTCGCGCCGCCATGCATCAGTTCCGCGTAATCCGGGCCGTTGGGGCTCAGTCCGCGTCCCGGTTTCAATCCGAACAATCCGCACGCCGCAGCAGGCAAACGGATCGATCCGCCGCCGTCGCTCGCAGCCGCCATCGGCACGATGCCCGCCGCCACCGCCGCAGCCGAACCGCCGCTTGAGCCATAGGGCAGATGCTCCAGATTCCACGGATTGCGGCACGCACCCAGCGCTTCGGATTCGGTCAGTGCCTTGAAGCCGAATTCCGGCGAATTTGTATGTCCGAACGGCACCACGCCCGCGGCGAGAAACCGGTCCACCAATATGCTGTTGTGGTCGGGCCGGTGATCGGCGCGCAGCAAGGCCTTGCAGGCATAGGTCGAACGCTCGCCCGCATAATCCATCAGGAAGTCCTTGAAGAGGAACGGCACGCCGGTAAACGGCCCTTCCAGCTTCTCGTCTTTCAGCCGCTTGCGCGCGCGTTCATCGAAGCGTGAAACGATGGCGTTGAGTTTGGGATTGAGCGCATCGGCGCGCGCGATGGCCGTTTCCAGCAATTCGGCGGGCGTCACCTCGCGCTTGCGCACCAGCTCCGCCAGCCCGACGGCGTCATAAGCCGTATAGTCCAATGTCATGCGTGTCCCCCCGTATGAATCGACATACGGTATCGCAAGCCGACGCCGACTTGAAATGCGCCTATTCCGCCGCTTCCGGCCGCTGCACGTTCGCGGGCCGCGGATGCAAGGTCGGGATACCGGCCTTGGCCGCCCGCTTCGCCGCTTTGCGTTCGCGGCGGCGATAGGGATAGGCCAGCATCGCGGGCACCAGCCCCAGCGTGATCATCTTCGAGAACGCCAGCCCGAACACGATGGCCGTCGAAAGCTGGATCCACATCGAGGCGTTGGGGCCGCCGATGGTGATCTCGCGCGTCGCGAAGTCGATCTCGATGCCGAACATCATCGGCAGCAACCCGCCGATGGCCGTGATGGTGGTCAGGAACACCGGGCGAAGACGCTGCGCGCTCGAACGGATCACCGCCTCGATCGGCTCCATGCCGGAATCGCGCAGGCGGTGGAACGTGTCGATCAGCACGATGTTGTGGTTCACCACGATACCGGCGAGCGCCAGCATGCCGGTGCCCGTCATGATGATGGAGAAGGTCTGGCCCATCACCACCATGCCAAGCAGCGCACCGATCATGGCGAGCACCACCGCCACGAGGATCAACCCTGCGTGATAGAAGCTGTTGAAGAGCGCCAGCAGCACGATGGCGATCAGGAACAGCGCCAGGAACGCCGCCTCGATCAGGAACGCGCCCGATTCATCCTGCTGCTCGTCCGCGCCCTTGAACTGCACGCGCACGTCGTGCGGGATAGCTTGCGCCGCGATCCAGCTTTTGAGTTGCGCCACTTCCTGGCTCGGCAGGATCTTCTGGGTGGTGCAGTTCGTGGTCACGCCGGGGCCGCATTCCGCCTTGATGTTGGCGCGGATGTGATAGACGCGATGGCCGTTGATGCGCTCGATAGAACTGACCTGCTGGGCCGGAACGCGCTTGACGAAATTGCTGATCGGCACCACGCCGCTCGTGGTCGGCACGCGCAGATTGTCGAGCGCATGCACGCCGCGGTCGTTTTCGGGATAGCGCACGCGGATGTCGATTTCGTCGTCGGCGTCGTCGGGTCGGTATTTGCCCACCAGCACGCCGTTGGTGACGAGCTGCACCGCCGTACCGATGGATTGCGCATTGGCGCCGAAGCGGCTCGCCGTCTCGCGGTCGATGTCGAGATTCCATTCGATGCCGGGCAGGGGGCGGGTGTCTTCGAGGTCGCGCAGCTCCGGCAGCGTGTCCATGTGCTTGCGGATCATGCCCACGGTTTCGGCGAGTGCGGGATAATTGTCCGACGACACGTCGATCATCACGGCCTTGCCGGTCGGCGGGCCCTGTTGCGGTTCGCGCACTTCGACATGGATGCCCGCGAGGTTCGCGGTCTTGCGGCGGATCTCTTCCAGAATCTTCTTGCCCGGCCCGCGTTCCTTGAAATCCTTCAACTCGACCGTAATGCGCCCCACATTGTCCACCGGCACGCCGCCCTGGTTGTTGAGCGTGTAATTGTTGCCGCCGGTGGTCGCATACATCGACTTGATGCCGGGAACGGTCGCCACGATCTGGTTCACGCCCAGAACGATGTCGCGTGTTTCCTTGGCGGAAAGATTGCCGCGCGCCGAGATCAGCACCGAGGCCTGGTCGGGATCGGTGTCGACGAAGAATTCGACGCCCTTGTTAAAGATGGTGAATAGGCCGATCACCACCACCACCATGCCGAGCGCGCCCAGCATCACCCGGCCCGGATTGTGCGTCAGCCAGTCGGCCAGATGCGCATACCAACCCGTGATGCCTGGAATCTTGCGCCAGTCGCCGGTTTCGGACGCCTCGATGGCCTTTTCGTGCTGCTCGTCATAAGGCGGCGGCTTGCCGAAGAATCCGCCCAGCACGGGCAGGAAGATCAGCGCAACGATCATGGACGCGGTGAGGATGATGATCAGCGTGATCGGGAAGAAGCTCATGAACTTGCCCGAAACGCCCGGCCACAACAGCATCGGCAGGAACGCGCCGATCATGGTGGCGGTGGCGCTCACCACCGGCCAGAACATGCGCAGCGCCGCTTCGGCGAACGCCTGTTTCGGCGGATGGCCCTCGGTCATCTTCCGGTCGGCGTATTCGACCACGATGATCGCCCCGTCGACCAGAATGCCGACCGCGAGCAGCATCGCGAACATGATCATGAAGTTCAGCGTGTAGCCGATCCCGTTCAATCCCATGAACGCCATGAGGAACGAGGTGGGAATGGCAACGCCGACGAGCAGCCCCGAACGCAAGCCCAGTGCGGCCACCACGATGATCATCACCAGCACGATGGCCAGCACGATGGAATCCGACAGCGAGCCCAACTGGTCGCGAATGTAAGTCGATTGGTCGAACAGGTAATGCACATGCACGCCCGCGGGCCAGGATTTGCTCGCGTCGG
>CAZTCU010000254.1:0-4456 GCA_964612235.1 uncultured Rhizobium sp. | reverse complement strand
TCAAAGGCAGCGCCCTCTGTGTGGCCCATCAGTGTTCAGCTCGAAAGCCTCCTTCACCTGGGCCGACCGGCCCGCAGGGCGGGCCCGTCCTTTGCCCCTCTTGCCTCGGGATCCGAAGCTATGGGCAAGGAGAATTGAAAACCTGTTCGCGCGCGTGGTCAATCGCTGACGAAAAATCGTGATCGGAGTTCCGCATCGCTGACGAATGCGTCATGTTCCGCGCGGGCGATGAGTCGGGCGCATGGAAAATATTTTTACTCGAATCGCGTGGCGGCTGATCCCGTTCATGGGCCTGCTTTACGTGGTGAATTTTCTCGACCGCGTGAATGTCGGCTTCGCGGCGCTGACAATGAATCACGATCTGGGCCTGGGCGCGGAAGCGTTCGGCATCGGCGCGGGAATTTTCTTTCTCGGATATTTTTTCTTCGAAGTGCCGTCGAACGTGATTCTGGAAAAGGTCGGCGCGCGGCTTTGGATCTTCCGCATCATGTTCACCTGGGGCCTTGTCTCCATGGCGACGGCGTTCGCGCAAGGGCCGTGGAGTTTCTATGGCTTGCGTTTTCTACTCGGCGTTGCAGAGGCCGGGTTCTTTCCCGGCATGATGCTCTATCTCACCTATTGGTTCCCGCAGAGCGAGCGGGCGAAATTCAATTCGCTGTTCTTCGCGGCGATTCCGCTGTCGAGCGCGCTGGGCTCGCCGCTTTCCGGTTACATTCTCGGTTTCGAGGGCGTCTATGGGTTGCATGGCTGGCAATGGCTGTTCTTGATTGAAGGCTTGCCGTCTTGCATCCTGGCGTTTGCCGTTCTGGTGTTCCTGCCCAACGGACCGGTCAGCGCGAAATTCCTCGACAATGAGGAAAAGCATTACGTGTTGCAGCGGCTTTCCGAAGATGCGCCGCCGCGCGGCGATCGGTGGGCGGGGCTTGGCGACTGGCGCGTCTGGGTTCTGGCGGTCACCGATATCGGCATCATCATCGCGCTGTACGGTTTGGGGCTTTGGCTGCCGCAGATCGTCAAGGAGATGGGCTTCGACAATTTCCAGACGGGGCTTGTCGTCGCCGTGCCTTATGTCGCTAGCACCATCGGCATGATCCTGTGGGCGCGTTCGAGCGATACGTTGCGCGAGCGCGTGTGGCATGTCGCGATCCCGGCGTTGTTCGCTAGCGCGAGCCTGATGGCCGCTGCGTTCCTCGGCGTGAACCTGTGGGCCATTCTCGCGCTCACCTGCGCCTCTGTTGGAATCTATGCGGCGCTCGTCACCTATTGGACCTTGCCGCCATCGTTCCTCGGCGGAACGGCGGCGGCGGGCGGCATCGCCTTCATCAATTCGGTCGGCAATCTGGGCGGCTTCTTTGGGCCTTCGCTGATGGGCTGGCTGAAACAATCGACCGGCGGCTACACGGCGGGCATGTATGCGTTGGCCGGATTCTTGATTATTCCCGCCATTGTGGTGGTGTTGCTGGGGCGTGCCCGCGCTCTTGCTTTGGCGCCCGCCGCTCGCTAATCGGCAACACATGACACGCGCATTCATTTTCCCCGGACAGGGCAGCCAGGCCGTCGGCATGGGCAAGGCGCTGGCGGAAGCCTTCGCGCCCGCCCGCGAAACCTTCGAAGAGATCGACGACGCGCTGGGCATGCGCCTGTCGCGCCTGATGTGGGAAGGCCCCGAAAGCGAACTGACGCTCACGGAAAACGCGCAGCCCGCGATCATGGCGGCCAGCATGGCGATTGTGCGCGTGCTGCAGAAGGAAGGCGGGCTCGATATCGCCAAACACGCGCGGCTCGTCGCCGGTCATTCGCTGGGCGAATACACCGCGTTGTGTGCGGCTGGTGCGTTCACGCTCGCCGATGCGGCGCGGCTTCTGAAAACGCGCGGGCGGGCGATGCAGGATGCGGTGCCTGTGGGCGAAGGCGCGATGAGCGCGTTGCTGGGCGCGGAAATCGATCTGGCCGAAGCCGCAGCGAAGGAAGCGGTCGAGGCCGCGCCGCCCACCGAAACAAATCCCGTCTGCGTCGTCGCCAACGACAACGCGCCGGGACAGGTGGTGATTTCGGGAACGAAAGCGGCCGTCGAACGCGCGGGCGAAATCGCCAAGGCCAAAGGCGCCAAGCGCGCGATGTTGTTGAATGTAAGCGCGCCGTTCCATTCGCCGCTGATGCAGCCCGCCGCCGACAGGATGCGCGAGGCGCTTTCGGCGGTCACCATCCGTCCGCCGGCAGCACCCGTTCTCGCCAATGTCACGGCCACCGAAACGAGCGAGCCGGAGACCATCCGCCGTTTGCTGGTGGAACAGGTCACGGGGCGCGTGCGCTGGCGCGAGAGCGTGCTGCGGCTCAAATCGCTGGGCGTCGAAACGACGGTGGAACTGGGCGGCGCGAAAGTGCTAACCGGAATGGTCAAGCGCATCGACCGCGAGCTTGCCAACATCACGCTCGATGCGCCTGCCGACATCGAAGCTTTTGCAAAGGCGCTCTAGATGTTCGATCTCACGGGAAAAGTCGCACTCGTCACCGGCGCGTCCGGCGGCATCGGCGGGGCCATCGCCAAGGCGCTGTATGAACAGGGCGCGACCGTCGTGCTTTCGGGCACGCGGGCCGATGCGCTGGAGCGGGCGAAGAACGAGTTGGGCGAACGCGCCCATGTCACGGCTTGCGATCTTTCCAATCCGGTTTCGGTGGAAGCCCTGCCGAAGACGGCGGAGAGTTTTGCCGGTCCCATCGACATCCTGGTGAACAACGCCGGCATCACGCGGGACAATCTGTTCCTGCGCATGAAGGACGAAGAGTGGGATCAGGTGATCGCGGTCAATCTCACGGCTGCGTTCCGTCTGTCGCGCGCGGTGCTGCGCGGGATGATGAAGAAGCGCTGGGGGCGCATCGTGAACATCACCTCCGTCGTGGGCACGATGGGAAATCCGGGACAGGGCAATTATGCCGCCGCGAAAGCGGGGCTTGTCGGCATGACCAAGTCGCTCGCCGCCGAAGTCGCGTCGCGGAACATCACCGTCAATTGCGTGGCGCCCGGTTTCGTCACCACAGCCATGACCGATGCGCTGACCGACGCCCAGAAGGAAGGGTCGCTGACGCGGATACCTGCGGGCCGTTACGGTAAGCCGGAAGAAATCGCCGCCGCGGTCGTCTATCTGGCGTCGGAAGAAGCGGCTTATGTGACCGGCCAGACCATCCATGCAAATGGCGGAATGGCGATGATTTAATAGCCGTTACAATGGCTTAACCCAATTGTGGCAGGTCAAAACGGATTGTGTTACCAAGCGGCCCTTCCTCGCCGCCTAAAGCGCGAGGAAACATCGTGCGACCTTGGGGGTTACCCCTGGAACGGCGATGCCAACATCGAGAGGTTTCGAAACTGCAATGAGCGATACTGCGGAACGCGTGAAGAAGATCGTCGTCGAGCACCTGAACGTCGATGCCGACAAGGTCACCGAGAGCGCGTCCTTGATTGAAGACCTGGGTGCAGACAGCCTCGATGCCGTCGAACTCGTGATGGCGTTCGAAGAAGAATTCGGTATCGAAATCCCCGACGACGCCGCCGAAACCATCGTCACTGTCGGCGACGCGGTGAAGTTCATCGAAAAAGCGCAGGCCTGATCTGGCCACCGCTTCGCCCATGCGCCGCGTCGTCGTCACAGGGTTGGGGCTTGTCACGCCGCTCGCCTGCGGCGTGGAAGAGACGTGGGCGCGTCTGCTTTCGGGCGAAAGCGGCGCGCGGCGGATCGCCAAGTTCAACACCGAAGACCTTGCGACCAAGATCGCCTGCGATGTGCCGCGCGGCGACGGCTCCGACGCGACCTTCAATCCCGACCAGTGGGTCGATCCGAAGGAGCAGCGCCGGATCGACGATTTCATCCTCTTCGGTCTGGCCGCCGCCCAGCAGGCGGTGACGGATTCGGGATGGGAGCCCAAGACCGAGGATGATCGCTGTCGCACCGGCGTGATGGTCGGCTCCGGCATCGGCGGGCTTCCGGGCATCGAAGACGCAGCGATCCTGGTTCACGAAAAGGGCCCGCGCCGTCTTTCGCCGTTCTTCATTCCCGGACGTCTGATCAATCTCGTTTCCGGCTATGCCTCCATCCGCTTCGGCTACAAGGGTCCGAACCATGCGGTGGTGACGGCGTGCGCCAGCGGCGCGCACGCCATCGGCGACGCGGCGCGTCTGATCGCGCTCGACGATGCCGACATGATGCTGGCGGGCGGCGCGGAAGCGGCGATCTCGCGGCTCGGCATCGCGGGTTTCAATGCCTGCCGTGCCCTTTCGACCGCCTTCAACGAGACGCCCGAGAAGGCCTCGCGGCCCTACGACAAGGATCGCGACGGCTTCGTTATGGGTGAGGGCGCGGGCGTGGTCGTGCTGGAGGAGTACGAACACGCCAAGGCGCGCGGCGCCAAGATCTATGCCGAGTTGGTCGGTTACGGCATGTCCGGTGATGCCTTTCAC
>CAZTCU010000253.1:0-4484 GCA_964612235.1 uncultured Rhizobium sp. | reverse complement strand
CGTACCGATTGTCCGCTGCCGAATTTCATGTCCGTCCTCGCAATAGCAAGCTGTCCCGCACCAAGACGGGATCAGCGAATGGAGAAACCTGAAGGCGGCAGCCCCCGCCGGTAAAACTCAATGCCTGTAGCTCGGATCTATCCGGTCGAGCTTGCGTAACAGCGCCGGCCAAGCGAGGCCGCCGACCATACCGCTCAGCGCCATCTTGCCCTGCATCGCCGTCTTCTCCGGCACGCCTTGGTTGGCGCGATTCCATTTCACGCCGCCCGCGAGCGCACGCACCTGCATCGAGCAGGCCCGTTCCAGATAATAGATGCGCAGAAAGGCATCGGCGCAGGTGTTGCCGACAGAAAGCGTACCGTGGTTGCGCAGGATCATCACATTCTTGTCGCCGATGTCCTTCACCAGACGTTCGCGTTCGTCGAGATCGAGCGCAATGCCTTCGTAATCGTGGTAGGCGATGTCCCCGGAGACCATCATCGCGTGCTGGTCGAGCGGCAGAAGTCCCTGCTCCTGCGCCGACACCGCGATGCCATCCGTGGTGTGCAGATGGATGACGCAATGCGCATCCTCGCGGTTCATGTGGATCGCGGAGTGAATGGTGAAGCCCGCAGGGTTCACCGGATAAGGCGAGTCCACCACCTTGTTCCCGTCCACATCGATCTTCACGAGGCTCGACGCCGTGATCTCTTCGAACAGCAACCCATACGGGTTGATGAGGAAATGATGCTCCGGTCCAGGCACGCGCGCGGAAATGTGGGTGAAAATCATGTCGTCCCAGCCATAATGGGCGACCAGCCTGTAGGTCGCGGCGAGATCGACCCGGGCCTGCCATTCCTCGGGGCTCACCTCATTTTCGAGCGAGCGCAGCGCGGAATGGTTCGGCGGCTTTCTAGAGGTCATGTCGAGCGCGTTCATGGCACGTTCCTTCAGGCGATAGCTGGTTTCAGAGTGTCCCCGCCTGCCCCGCCCTGTCAAACCACGGTGCGGATGCGGGATACGGCCTTCGTCCAGCCGTCATAAAGCGAGTCGCGCGTGGTCGCCGAAAGCGTGGGTTCGAACCGGCGATCGAGCGCCCAGGCGCGTGCGATCTGCCCGAAATCGCCGAACAATCCCGCTCCCAGCCCAGCCAGATAGGCCGCACCCAGCGCCGTGGTTTCGGTGATCTGGGGGCGTTCGACGGGCAGACCCGTCAAATCCGCCAGCCGCTGGCAGAACCAATCGTTCTTGACCATACCGCCGTCCACCTTCAGCGCGGCGGGTGCGCCCAGCCCCGCCGCCTTCATATCCCGCGCCATGGCGTCGAGCAGGTCGCGGGTCTGGTAGCAGACGGCATCCAGCGCGGCGCGCGCGATTTCCGCTGCGCCCGCGTCGCGCGTCAGCCCCACAATCGCGCCCCGCGCATCGGGGTCCCAATAAGGAGCGCCAAGTCCGGTAAAGGCGGGCACGAAGTAAAGCCCGTCGGCCGTCTTCGCGGTGCGCGCCAGTGCTTCGATCTCGGCGGCGGTGCGGATGACGCCCACCGCATCGCGCAGCCATTGCACCACCGCGCCCGCGATAAAGATGCTGCCTTCGATCGCGTAAGCCGTTTGCCCCTTGGCGCGATAGCCCGCCGTGGAGATGAGCTTGTTGCGCGACGGCGTGGCGACGGCGCCCGTATTCACCAGCGCGAAACATCCCGTGCCATAGGTCGATTTCACATCGCCGGGGTTAAAGCAGGTCTGCCCGAACAATGCCGCCTGCTGATCGCCCGCCACGCCAAGAATGCGGATGGGCGCACCGAACAATTCCGTCGTGCCGAAATCGCCCGCGCTGTCACGCACATCGGGCAACACCGCGCGCGGCACGTTGAACAGCGCCAGCATGTCGTCGTCCCATGCGAGCGACTTCAGGTTCAGCAGCATCGTGCGCGAAGCATTGGTGACATCGGTTGCATGCACCTTGCCGCCGGTGAGCTTATGGATCAGCCACGCATCGACCGTGCCGAACGCGATTTCGCCCCGCTCGCCTTTCGCGCGCGATCCGGGAATGTGATCGAGCAGCCATTCGAGCTTTGTCGCAGAGAAATAGGGATCGAGCAGCAACCCCGTCCGCGCCGAAACCTTTTCCTCCAGCCCTTGCGCTTTCAACGCGCGGCACCGATCCGAAGTCCGGCGGTCCTGCCAGACGATGGCGTTATAAAGCGGCTCGCCCGTGCGGCGGTCCCACAGCACAGTCGTCTCGCGCTGATTGGTGATGCCGATGGCCGCTACATCCTTCGCCGCGACGCCTTTCAGCACCTCGCGGCAGCAGGTGAGCGTCGTATGCCAGATCTCGCCCGCGTCATGCTCCACCCAGCCATTGTCGGGATAGATCTGCCGTATCTCGATGGAATGCGATGCAACCGGCCGCGCATTGGCGTCGAACAGGATGGCGCGGCTGGAGGTGGTGCCCTGGTCGATGGCAAGGATGTAAGGCAGCTTCATCGGAGATTCGCGTGGAGGAACTCTCGCCATGCTAACACGGCGGCGCGATCTTCATTAGATTGCGCGGACACCGGGCGCGCGGCGGGGAATAGGCTTTGAGCGGGGGGCAATCGCGCGGGTTCACACATCCCGCCGTCTTTCTTTTTCTGTTCCTGCCCTTCGGCGCGATCCCCGGCTATGTCACGGTGACGCTGGCCTATCTGCTCGCCCAAGCGGGAATGAGCGTCGAAGCCGTGGCCGGGCTGACCGCACTGGCTGTTCTGCCGCACACCTGGAAAGTGCTGTGGGCGCCGGTGGTGGACACCACGCTTTCGGCCCGCCACACCGTTCGCGTCCACATGGCGTCGATCTTGGCAAGACGCATACGAGTCGGCAGGCCGAACTCGTCCGCCTGCTGATGCAGATGACGGCCATCAACATGGGTTGAGCGCGTGTCTTTGGGCGCGTGGTGAAAAGAACGTTTCGGCCGCGCTTGCAGCTATCGCTTGGGACTATCGCTCCGTCATATCCCAGCGCTAGCGCATGTCGATCACACACAAAATTGCGCACGGCTTGAATCTTCCGCACGCGGTGCAAAACTCGACAAAGCAGGCTTCGCGTTTAATCGGAATCGAGGCGTTCCGGGCGGAACAAGTTTAATACGCTGTTAACGCTGAAGCGCCTAACTTTGGGACGGTTCGCTAAGGGGCGGCCAAGAGGGGCATCGTTGGGGCAGCCGTGGGCTTAACCGCGCGTGACATGAGCGATATGGGGAGGCTGGCGCAACTCGCCGCCAATCCTCAAGGCACCAGCCGGGAAGAAATCTTCCTCGCGGTGGCTTCGCTCTATCGGGTCCAAGGCACGCATCTGACGACGCGCGAACGCGAGTTGATGCGCGACATCCTCGAACGTCTTGCGGAAAACGTCGAAATGACGATCCGCATCGCGCTGGCCGAACGGTTGGCCGACGACATCACCGCGCCCCACGATCTCATTCTTCTTCTCGCCGACGACCGCATCGAAGTGGCCCGCCCGCTGATACTCAGAAGCGCGCTGCTGTCGGATGCCGACATGCTCAATCTCATCGCGGAAGCCAGCATCGCCCATCACGAAGCGGTGGCCCAGCGGCCGAACATCGGCGAGCGCGTGACGGACGCGCTGTCGAAATCCGATGCCGAGTCCGTTCTCGTAGCACTCGTGAACAACGCCACCGCGCGCATCGCCTCGCACACCTACGAAACGCTGGTGGAGAAGTCGCGCCAGTTCGCGAGCATCCAGGGACCGCTCGTCCATCGCAACGACCTGCCCCCGATCCTGGCGACCCGAATGGTCAGCTGGGTGTCGGATGCGCTGAAGACCCACATCGCCAAAAACTTCGACATGCCCGCCGCCAAGGTGGCCGACGCTCTCGACGACGTGGACAACGCGCTGAACAGCGCGCCCCAGCCTCCGCGCGTCACGCCGGCGGAAGGCGCGCAGAAGCTGATCGACAAACTCTCGGGCGCCGGCCAGCTCAAGGCGGGCTTCCTGCTGCGCGTCTTGCATCAGGGCCAGGCCGACCTGTTCGACCTCGCCTTCGCGCGGTTGCTGGATATGAAGCTCGATGATGCGCGCAAGGCGCTCTATGACGGCGGCCCCGGCGCCGTGGCGCTCGCCTGCCGCGCGGTGGGCATCGACCGTTCGGTGTTCCCCACCGTGTTCAACCTCTCCCGCGCCGCGCGCGGCCTGCATGCCACCCTCTCCCACGACCAGCGGGGCGAGGTGGACAGTGTTTTCGCCAAATACAACAAGGAAGCGGCCCTGAAGCGGCTGCATGCCTCGACCTGATGAAACGGGCGGTCCCGCCTGCTACATAGACGGGATGATCGACCCCTTCGGCCGGAACATTTCCTACCTGCGCGTCTCGGTGACCGATCACTGCGATTTCCGCTGCGTCTATTGCATGGCGGAGGACATGACGTTCCTGCCCAAGGCCGAACTCCTGACCCTGGAAGAACTGGACCGCCTCTGCGGCGCCTTCATCGCCAAGGGCGTCGAACG
>CAZTCU010000252.1:0-4491 GCA_964612235.1 uncultured Rhizobium sp. | reverse complement strand
TACATGCGGATTGGTCGCGTGCTTCAGATGCGGGATACAGGTCTTGGAGACGAGATAAGTCCCCCGCGCATTGATCTGGTGCATCAGATCGTAGCGCTTCATCTCGGTCTGCAACGTGCCGGTGAGCTGGATCGCGCTCGCATTGTTCACGCAGATGTCGATGCCGCCGAATTTCGCCACCGTCTGCTCACCCGCGCTTGCCACCTGATCGTCGTTGCGGATATCGCAAACGATCGGCAGCGCCCTGCCGCCCGCATCCTCGATCTCCTTCGCCGCCGTATAGATGGTGCCCGGCAGTTTGGGATGCGGCTCCGCTGTCTTCGCCGCAACAGCCACATTCGCGCCGTCGCGCGCCGCGCGCAGGGCAATCGCCAACCCGATCCCCCGGCTCGCGCCGGAGATGAACATCGTCTTTCCCTTGAGACTCATAAAATTCTCCCATCCAAACCCATCTCCCCCGTGAAACGGGGGAGTGACCGCGAAGCGGTCGAGGGGGTCAGTCTTTCAAACATTTACACTTACCCACCGCTAACGCGGTGTGCTCCCCCGTTTCACGGGGGAGATGAACTATACCAGTTTACGCCGTTCGCATCCGGTGTCCGCACAATGCGGTTGCGCGCGCGCAGGCAATTCAGATGCGCAATGCTCTCCCCCGTCGCCATGCCGTAATTGCCCGCCGTGATGCGGCTCCTGAACAGCGCCGGAAAAACGTCCACCGCGCGCTTCGGCTCGAGGCAAAGCTCCTGCACCTTGTCCATTCCGCTTTCGTGCCCGTCGATCAATTCCTGCAAACGCAGATGCGCCTTGCGGAACGGATCGTTGTGCGACGGCAGCACCAGCACCTCGTCCGGCAGCGCTGCCTTCAGCTTGTTGCACGAGTTCAGCCAATCCTGTAGCGGATTAGCTTCCGGTTCCGTCGGATGCACCGACACGTTGGAGGAAATGCGCGGCAGCAACTGATCGCCTGAGATGAAAATATTGTCGGCCTCGCAATAAAGACAAACATGCTCCGGTGCGTGCCCCGTGCCTACGATCACGCGCCATTTGCGCGTGCCGATCTCGATCACTTCACCCTCGATGATGCGGCGATAGGAATTGGGCAACCGATAGACGCCATGCCCGAACATGCCGAAGCGCGTCTTGTATTGCTCGATCATGTCTTCGGGGTAACCCGCGGCGCGATAGAATCGCACGCCTTCCTGCGGCGCTTCCTGCCCCGTATCGGCGGCGAGGTTGCGGCACAGCAGAAAATCCGTGCGCGACATCCACAACGTCACGTCGAAGCGGCGCACCAGCCAACCCGCCAATCCCACATGATCGGGGTGGAGATGCGTGACGATCACCCGCTTGATCGGGCGGCCCGCCATGGTGCCGGCGAACAACTGCTCCCACGCATCCTTGGTCGGCTGGTCCTTGATGCCGGTGTCGACCACGGTCCAGCCGTCGCCGTCTTCCAGCAGCCAGAGATTGATGTGGTTGAGCTGCATCGGCAGCCGCATGCGTATCCAGTGGATGCCGGGCGCGATCTCGATGGTCTGGCCGGTTTCGGGCCGCGCCTCTCCAAAGGGATAGTCGAGATTGCGGCCCGGCCTGGCAGGCGCTTCCGCCTCACTCATCGGGGCCTCACATAATAGCGTTCACCCGACTATGGGTAGCCCCTGTGCGGCGCGTCAAGCCGCGCTATGCTCGGGCGATTTCAAAGGGAAACCGCTTATGCGTTCCATATTCGCCGCCGCCTTGTTTCTGCTGACCGCGACGCTTCCCGCCTCCGCCGCCTCCTCCGTGCCAAAGGGCACCTATGCGATCGACCCGCAGCACGCGCAGGTGATCTTCATGGTGCGCCACATGGGCCTCAGCACGTTCTACGGCCGCTTCGGCAAGGTGACGGGGACGCTTGTGGGCGATCCCGCCGCAGCCGATCAGGCGACGCTGGAAGCCCAGATCGACATGAATACCGTCGACACGCACGTCCCCGAACTCGACAAGGAACTGAAAGACGGCGTCTTCGACACCGCGAAATATCCCACCGCCACCTTCAAGGCCACGAAGATCACGGTGACGGGCGAAAACACCGGCACGGTCACCGGCGACTTCACGCTCAAGGGCGTCACCAAACCTGTGACGTTGAACGTGACGTTCAACGGTGGCCGCAATTCGCCGATCCCGTTTGCGCCCTATCGCATCGGCTTCGACGCCACCGGCACGCTCAAGCGTTCCGATTTCGGATTGACGGGTTACATCTGGGGCGGCTTCGTTGGCGACGACATCACAATCGCCATCGAAGCGGAGTTCGAGAAGCAGTAATGCCCCTTCGCAATTCTCAACTGCGCTACGGCACCGTGGCGGTGACCTTGCACTGGCTCATCGCCGTCGCGATCATCTGCATGATCGGGTTCGGCTATTATCTATCGACCCTGCCGATCACCGATCCCAGCCTCTATCGCCTCGTGCAGCTCCACAAATCCATAGGACTGACCATTCTGGTGCTGAGCGCGCTGCGCATCGTATGGCGTCTCGTCAATCCCGTGCCGCCTTTGCCGGACACACTCAGCAAACCGATGAAGGTGCTCGCGCGCGCCACGCACATTCTTCTCTATGTGGTGATCGTGGCAATCCCGCTCAGCGGCTGGGCGATGGCTTCCGCCTCGCCGCTCGGCATCCCGACCGTATGGTTCGGTCTGTTCGAATGGCCGCATATCGCCCCGCTCGCGCATCTTCCCTTCGACCGAAAAGACGCGACGGAAGAAGCCATCCACACCGTTCATGCATGGCTTGCGTATGGAACGGCGGTGCTGCTGGTGCTTCATGTCGGTGCGGCGTTGCTGCACCATTACCTTATGAGAGACGATACGCTGCGGCGGATGTTGCCGGGTGCACGATTGAGAGAGGGAATATGAAATCGAAAATGATCTCCCTTTCCCCTTTCGGGGGGAGAGGGAATGGTTTGAGGATTGGGATAACGATCTTCCTGCTATCGTTCCTCTCCCTTCCCGTGCATGCCGCCCAATGGATCGTCGACAAGGCGAAAAGCCATCTCGGTTTCTCCGTGCAATGGCAGGATCACCCCCTGCTCGGCGAATTCAAATCGTGGGATGCGGACATTGCGTTCGATCCAGCCGATCTCGAACACGCGAAAGCGACCGTCAAAGTCGATATCGCGAGCGTCACCCTCGGCTCCGATGAAATGGATCAGGGCATCAAGGGCGCGCAGGGCTTCGACGCGGACAATTATTCGACGGCGACATTCGAAACCACATGGTTTCGGGCAACGGGCAAGAACGCTTATGAAGCCCGCGGCAATCTCACGCTGCACGGCGTGACGCGCGCCATCACCCTGCCCTTCAAGCTCGACATAAAGAACGACATCGCGCACATGATCGGCACCGCCGCCGTCACGCGCACCGACTTCCGGGTCGGCATGGGGCAATGGGCGACGGACAACCCCGTGGCGCGGCTTGTCACCGTCACAATCGATCTGACCGCGAAGAAGACAAAGTAAAAGAGGAACTTTCGAACCATCCGCCGCTTATACCGTCAGGGAGGATACAAGCCATGCCCACCGAACACCCTCGTTTGCGTTACGACACCGTCGCGATGACGCTTCACTGGCTGATCGCGCTGCTTGTCGTCGCCAATGTCTGCTCCGGCATCTACTTCGCCGAACTCGCGCCCAAAGGCACGGTACCGTGGTGGGTGGTGCCGATGCACAAATCCACCGGCCTCACCGTGCTTGTTCTCAGCGTGCTGCGTCTGCTGTGGCGGCTCACCCATAAATGGCCGGCACTGCCGCAGAACATGAGCGCGGGCCTGCGTGCATTGGCCCGCACCTCGCATGTGCTGTTCTATTTCTTCATTATCGCCATTCCGCTCGCGGGCTGGGCGATGGTTTCAGCCTCGCCACGCAGCACGCCGACCTATTGGTATTGGCTGTTCGAATGGCCGCGCCTTCCGTTCCTGGCCAATCTCCCGGCGGCGGACAAGAAACCAGCCGTGGAATTCTATGAAGGACTGCACGGGACGCTCGCCTATCTGGCGGTCGCATTGGTGCTGCTGCATGTCGCGGGCGCGCTTTATCATCATTATGTGCGGCGCGATCAGGTGCTGAAGCGCATGTGGTTCGGAACGCGCGTGACCGAACCCGTGGGCGAGCCGACGAAGGGTCAATAAGGCTCCGCTTCGCAAATCGCGCGCGCCACGCTAAGAAGCGGCCATGCAGACCGAACTTCGCAAAGCCGACGCATCCGCCATCGCCGCCGCCGCGAAAGCGCTGAAACGCGGCGCGCTCGTCGCTTTTCCGACGGAGACGGTCTACGGCTTAGGCGCGAACGCAACCGACGATGCCGCCGTCGCCGGAATCTTCGCCGCCAAAGGCCGCCCCAAATTCAATCCGCTGATCGTGCATGTGCGCGACTATGAGCACGCGGCCGAACACGGGATATTTCCTACGCTCGCGCGCGATCTCGCCGCCGCCTTCTGGCCCGGCCCGCTGAC
>CAZTCU010000251.1:0-4504 GCA_964612235.1 uncultured Rhizobium sp. | reverse complement strand
TCAACATCCTGGCGGGCTTTCTCATCATGATGCTGCTGCTCGGCTCGATGATGACGATGTTCCTCAATTTCTACGGCCAGCAGATGGGAGCGCTGCTCTAGATGGCCGACGATCGCGACGACTCCCAACAAACCGAAGAACCCACACAACGAAGGCTCGAAGAAGCCCACAAACAGGGCGACGTCGTTCAAAGCGCCGAAGTGACGACCTTCGTGATCCTGGCCGCGGGCGCCTTGTCGCTCAGCCTGTTCGGGTCTTCGGCGGCGGAGGGTTTCGCGCGCCGCTTCACCATTTTTCTTTCCGAGCCCGATCAGTTCGCCGTCAATTCCGGCGGCATGATCGTGTTGCTGAAAAGCGTGCTGTTGAGCACGGGAGAAATCCTCGCGCCCATCTTCGGCCTGCTCATGCTGCTCGCGCTGGCAAGTCATCTCATCCAGCACCGCCCGGTCTTCACCACCGAACGCCTCAAGCCGAATTTCTCCAAGCTCAATCCGATGAGCGGCTTCAAGCGCCTGTTCGGCTTCGACGGCGTGATGAATCTCGTCAAGGGTCTCATCAAGCTCGCCATCGTCGGCACGGTGACGTGGACGGTGCTGTGGCCCGAACGCGGCAGGCTGGACGGCCTGCTCGGCCAATCGCCGATGGTGCTGGCCTCCGTCATGATCGCGCTTCTGATGAAGGTGCTGATGGCCGCCCTCGCCGTGCTCGGCGTCATCGCGGGCGGCGACTACTTCGTGCAGCGCTACCGCTTCATCAAGCGCCACCGCATGAGCAAGCAGGAGGTCAAGGAAGAGTTCCGCCAGACCGAAGGCGATCCGGCCGTCAAAGCCAAGATCAAGCAGATCCGCACCGAACGCGCCAGGCGCCGCATGATGGCCCAGGTGCCCGATGCCACGGTCGTCATCATGAACCCGACCCATTTTGCCGTGGCGCTCAAATACGAATCGGGCGAGATGGCGGCACCGGTCTGCGTGGCCAAGGGCGTGGACGCGCTCGCGCTGCGCATTCGCGACGTGGCCGAGGAAAACGATGTGCCCGTCATCGAAAACCCGCCGCTCGCGCGTGCGCTTTACGCCTCCGTCGATCTCGACGAAGCCGTGCCACCCGAACATTTCAAGGCCGTGGCGCAGGTCATCGGCTATGTCATGCGGCTGACAGGGAAAATCAAGGCGAACTGATTGCGCCACACTCCCTCTCCCCCAGCGGGGGAGAGGGTTGGGGTGAGGGGGCGAGTGCCTCAACAGTCCGGGAAAGCAAATCGCTTCGCCCAACGCCATAAATTTCAGAAATAGCAGAATCGCTCGAACATTCTCCCCCTCACCCCGGCCCTCTCCCCCGCTGGGGGAGAGGGAGAAATCAGTTTGATTTCTCTTTGCGATAGCCCTCCCCCACATGCGGGGGAGGACTTAAAAGACTCACATGGCACTGAGTCCCTCACTTTCCCGGCCGAGCTACGGCCTTCCCGGCGGCAACTGGCGTTGGGCCGCGCTCGGCTTTGTCTTCATCGCCCTGATCGCGGGCGGAATCGCGGTCGGCGCACCGGAGTTTTCCCGCTGGGCGGGCTTCGTGCTCCTGGTGGGCATCGGATCGGTGGCGCTCGTCTTCCTGTTCGCGATCTGGCCCAATCCCAGCGCACGGCTGGCCGACGCCCAGCGGCTCGCCACCGCCGCAGCCCAGGCCCATATCGCCTGGGCGATCACCGGCAAGGACGGCGCGGTGCTCGATTGCAACGAGGCCTACCGCAAGCTCGCCCATATCGCCGAAGGCGAAATCCCGCCGCCGCCGGAACTCGCGCTGAGCGGCGCATCTTCCTCGAGCGTGCTCTATCGGCTGGCGCGCGGCGCCATCGACGGCCAGCCACGCGAGGAAACGGTCGCGCTCGACAACGGCCTTGAACTTTCCGCCGCCGTGCGCCCGCTCGGCAAAGGCGAAGCCGCGTGGTGGTTCATGCCGCGCCTGTCGACCGAAAAGCCCGTCGTGGCGGAAGCACCCAAACCCGCACCCGCGCCCGTGGCGGCCGCAGCGCCCGCCGCCGTGCCGTCGCTGTTTCGCGATGCGCCGGTGGGCGTGGCGCTCGCCGACGAGAACGGCAAGATCTTCGAAGCCAACCGCGCCTTCGCCGATTTCTTCGACCTGCCCGGCGCGGGCACCAGCCGGATGCTGGGCGATCTGGTGGATGAAACCGACCGGCGCGCGCTCGGCGATCTTCTTTCCAATGGCGGCGCATCGAGCACCGGCCCCATCGAATTGCGCGCGGCGGGCGAAAGCGAACGCACCGCCAACCTCTATGCCAGTCCCTTTGCCGCCGGCGATATCCGCTTCGTGCTGCTCTACCTGATCGACATTTCGGAGCAGAAATCCCTCGAACTCAAATTCGCCCAGTCGCAGAAGATGCAGGCCGTGGGCCAGCTCGCGGGCGGCGTGGCGCACGATTTCAATAATCTGCTCACCGTGATCATCGGCAATTCCGAATTCCTGCTGATGCGCCACCAGGCGGGCGATCCGTCGTTCAAGGAGATCAACGAAGTCCACCAGAACGCGCTGCGCGCCGCACAGCTGGTGGGCCAGCTTCTTGCCTTCTCGCGCAAACAGACGCTGCAGCCGCGCGTGATCGCGCTGGGCGATGTCGTCACGGAACTGAGCCACATGCTGCGCCGCCTCTTGCGCGAAGGCGTGGATTTAAGGCTCGAGAACCAGAGCAATCTCTGGCCGGTGAACGCCGACGAAGCCCAGCTTTCCAACGCGATCATCAATCTCGTCGTGAACGCGCGCGACGCCATGCCGAAGGGCGGCACGGTGACGATCTCGACCTCCAACGAGATCACGCTCGAACCGCAGGCGCTTGGAACAGCCGTCATGCCGCCGGGCGAATATGTGCGCATCGAAGTCGCCGACACCGGCACCGGCATCGACAAGGAACATCTGGGCAAGATCTTCGATCCGTTCTTCACCACCAAGGCGGTGGGACAGGGCACGGGGCTTGGACTGGCCACCGTCTACGGCATCGTCAAACAGTCGGGCGGCTTCATCACGGTGGAAAGCGAAGTGGGGCGCGGCACGGCATTTCGCATCTATCTGCCGCGCCACTACGTCGATACGAACGCACCCGTTGTCGAAGACGTGCAGCAAACAGCCGTCACGCGCGACGTCACCGGGCAGGACACGATCCTTCTCGTCGAAGACGAGGAAGCCGTGCGCAGTTTCGCGGCGCGTGCGCTTCGGATGCGCGGTTACAACGTGCTGGAAGCCGAAGGCGGCGAGGAAGCGCTGGAAATCGTGCAGAACCAGACGCAAGCCATCCACCTGCTCATCAGCGACGTGGTGATGCCCAACATGGACGGCCCGACGCTCGTGCGCGCCGTGCGCCGCCTGCGCCCCGACATGAAGATCATGTTCATGTCGGGCTATGCCGAAGAAGCCTTCCGGCGAAACGAAGAGAAGGCCGAAGACCTCCACTTCCTGCCCAAGCCATTCGGCTTGAAACAGCTTGCGGCGAAGGTGAAAGAGGTCCTCTCCGGCACCCCGCCGCCCGCCGCGCGATAGCGAATCAGCGGCCGCCGGTGCGGCCTTCCGCCGTCTATATCTGGACGTGAAAACGGGCCGCCGTACCACATGAACGGGCACGACTCAGGGCCCTCAAACCGATTCCCCAAACGCCCCGAATCCAGCCTTTTCGAACTGCGCGAACCATCGCAGAACATGTTTGAAATATCTGTTTGTAATCAGCGCTTTACGCGCATCTTGCAAAAGAGAACAAAACGTGCACTTTTGCCTTCATTGCGGGGTCGGAAGCCCTGTGAAATAAGGAGACGAGGCGCATGGCACAGGCAGCTTTACAGGTGGTTGGACGGGAAGGCGCGAAAGCGGACAACGGGGACCGGAAACGCGCGCTTGAGGCGGCGCTTTCCCAGATCGACAGGGCGTTCGGCAAGGGCTCGGTGATGAAGCTCGGCCAGCGCGACCTGGCCGTGGACACGGATACGGTCTCCACCGGATCGCTGGGGTTGGATATCGCGCTCGGCATCGGCGGGTTGCCGCGGGGCCGCGTGATCGAGATTTACGGACCGGAATCCTCGGGCAAGACGACCCTGGCACTTCATGCCGTGGCCGAAGCCCAGAAGAAGGGCGGGATCGCGGCTTATGTCGACGCCGAACACGCGCTCGACCCGATCTATGCTCGCAAGCTCGGCGTCGACATCGACGAGATGCTGATCTCCCAGCCCGACACCGGCGAACAGGCGCTTGAAATCACCGACACGCTCGTGCGGTCCGGCGGCATCGACATCATCGTGATCGACTCGGTTGCCGCGCTGACACCGAAAGCCGAACTCGAAGGCGAGATGGGCGATCAACTGCCCGGCCTGCAGGCCCGCCTGATGAGCCAGGCCCTGCGCAAGCTCACCGGCTCGATTTCGCGCTCCAATACGATCGTCATCTTCATCAACCAGATCCGCATGAAAATCGGCGTCATGTTCGGCAATCCCGAAACCACGACGGGCGGCAA
>CAZTCU010000250.1:0-4518 GCA_964612235.1 uncultured Rhizobium sp. | reverse complement strand
CGCCTGCGAGGATGGCGGTTTTCTTTCGGCCGCCGCTGCCTGCTTCCGCCGATGCAAGGATCAGATGATCGGCAAGGCCTGCTTCCTGTGCGGCTTTCGCGCAGGCTTCACCGCGCACCAGTGCGTTGAGTTTCAGTGCGAGAACGCCTTCGGGTTCGTTCGGATAAAGGGCGTAGAGCTTTTCCGAAACGACAAGACCCAGAACGCGGTCGCCCAGGAATTCCAGGCGCTCGTTGGACTGCGTACTGCGGCTCGCATGGGTAAGCGCGCGCGTCAGCAATTCGGGGTCCGCGAAATGGTGGCCCAGCCGGGCCTCCAGATCAGCGGATCGGGGTGAAGATGCGGCCATAGCGGATTGCCGACGGCCATTTCCAGAATTCCCAGAAATGCGCGCTGCCATCGGTCGAGAAGAAGATGATACGGGCTTTGCCGACGAGGTCTTGCGCAGGGACGAAACCGACGTCGCGGCGGCTGTCATCGGAATTGTCCCGGTTGTCGCCCATCATGAAATAATGACCGGGCGGAACGACGAATACCTGCGTGTTGTCGAGATCGCCGTCGGGATTGCGATCCAGCACATAATAGCTTTTGCCGCCCGGCAGCGTTTCCTTGAAACGAGGAACGTGCATCTGCGTGTAGGAGTCGCTGCCCTCGATGTAGTCCTCGGCACGCACCTTCGGCACCGGCTTGCCGTTGAGATAGATCTGGCCCGCGATCATCTGGATGCGGTCGCCCGGCAATCCGATCACGCGCTTGATGAAATCCTTCATGTAGTCGGGCGAATTCTGGTTCGGCATCTTGAACACGATAACGTCGCCGCGATGTGGCTCGCTTCCGAAGATGCGGCCTTCCGGGATCGGGCCCAGACCAAACGGGAAGGAATAACGGCTGAAGCCGTAGGCGTATTTCTCGACGAAGAGATAGTCGCCGACCAGCAGCGTGTTCTCCATCGAACCCGACGGGATGTTGAAGGGCTGGAAAAGGAAGGTGCGGATCGCGGCGGCGATGAGCAGCGCGTAAACGACCGTCTTCACCGTTTCGACCCACGATTCGCCTTGCGGCTTGGGCTTCTCCGCGGCGGCGGCATTGGGGGTCGTGGTGTCGGTCATCTTGGGCTCATCTGCCATGGGGGCCGAAAAGAGCGGACGGGAGGCGGAAAATCAAGCCGCGCGCGGCCATTCACCCCATCAGCCTTAACAGCGGGTCCCCTATATCTGGTTACGGCTGAGGCTTTTGCGAGGGAACGGCCGAAATAATCACGATGGCCTGGGCGAGCGGGAAGTCGTCGGTGATCGACAGGTCGATCTGGGCTTCGTGGCCCGGCGGCGTGATTTCCTGTAGCCGTTTTAATGCGCCGCCTGTGAGCTTGAGGCTTGGCTTGCCGCCCGGAAGGTTCACCACGCCCATGTCGCGCCAGAAAACGCCTTTGCGCAGGCCGGTTCCCAGCGCCTTGGCGCAGGCTTCCTTCGCGGCGAATCGTTTGGCGTAGCTGGCGGCGCGCTGGGCGCGGGCTTCGGATTTCTTGCGCTCGACCTCGGTGTAGAGACGGCCGATGAAGCGCTCGCCGTGACGCTCCAGCGTTTTCTTGATGCGGCGGATGTCGATGAGATCGGAACCGAGGCCGATGATCATTTGCGGGCCTCGTCCATCAGCGCGCGCATGCGGCGGATGGAGGCTTCGAGGCCGATGAAGATCGCCTCGCCGATCAGGAAGTGGCCGATGTTGAGTTCGCGAATTTCGGGGATAGCGGCAACGGGTTTCACCGTGTCGTAACCGAGGCCATGCCCCGCATGAACTTCGAGGCCGAGCTTGGCACCATAAGCGGCAGCTTCGCGCAACTTTTCCAAAAGCCGGTCGCGCGCTTTTCCGTCGCCATGTGCGGCCGCTTCGCAATAAGCGCCGGTGTGAAGTTCGACCACGGGCGCGCCGAGCGATTTGGCGGCGTCGAGTTGCGTCGTGTCCGGCTCAACGAACAGCGACACGCGGATGCGCGCTTCGCCCAACTGGCGCACAAACGGCGACAGACGATTGTGCTGGCCTGCCGCATCGATGCCGCCTTCGGTCGTGCGCTCCTCGCGCTTTTCGGGAACGATGCAGGCGGCGTGCGGCAGATGGCGCAACGCTATGGCGAGCATCTCGCCGGTCGCGGCCATTTCGAGGTTGAGCGGCAATTCGATTTCGCGCGCGAGACGGTCGATATCCTCGTCAGATATATGACGGCGGTCTTCGCGCAGATGTGCGGTGATGCCATTGGCGCCCGCATGCGCCGCGAGCGTGGCCGCGCGGACGGGATCGGGATGTGCGCCGCCGCGGGCGTTGCGGATCGTGGCGACGTGATCGATGTTGACGCCGAGACGAAGTTTCATGAGCCAGCCTCGCGCGCAGTCTTGACCATGATGAGGACTTTGGTGCGATGGGACTGCGTGAAGGCGTGAAACAGTTTGCCGGTCACGGTCACGCGCTTGTTGTGCCATTGGGCACCGAAGGGATAGCTCGCGAACACCATTTGCAGTTCCGTGACGTTCCTTTCGCTTTTTGAATCGTAAGACGCTTTGGGCGTTCCGTCCACGCATACCGGTTCTGCGAGTTTCAGGATGGGCTCGTGACTGTTACCGGGAAACGGCTTGACGGTAACCTCGCCTGTCAGCGTGACGCTGGCCGGTTCGTAGCGAAGGCAATCGGCGTTCGCGGATGTCGCGAATGCCAATACGGCAAACAGGCTGAACCAATATAAACGCAAGCTACGCCAATCCCCGGCTTCCCGGTTTCACACCCGGCGTATCGCGCAGGTGTGGCGGGAGTTTGTCGGCGTCCCAGGCGGGAAAGCTGACCTTGGCGAGCGAAACGAGTTTGACGCCAACCTTCGCCTTGCCGCCCGAACGGTCGATCAGGCAGGCGGCGGCGACGGGTTTGGCGCCGATGGCACGGATGGCATCGAGGCATTCGCGCGACGACAGGCCCGTGGTCACGATGTCTTCGACCATCAGCACCGGCTGGCCTTTTTCGAGTTGGAAGCCGCGGCGAAGCTGGAACGTGCCGTCCTGGCGTTCGACATACATTGCGGGCAAGCCAAGCTGACGGCCCATTTCATAGCCCGGCACGATGCCGCCGACGGCGGGCGAAACGATTGCCGTGAATTTCTGCTTCACCTCGGCGCGGATTTTCTCCGCGAGCGCCTTGCAGAGTTTGGCGGTGCGTTTGGCGTCCTGGAACACCAGCGCCTTCTGCAGGAAGACATCGGAATGTTTGCCGCTGGAGAGAATGAAATGGCCGTTGAGGAGAGCGCCGGCCTTCTTGAACTCGTTCAAAACCTGTTCGGTGTTCATTTCAAATCCGTGTTTACCTGTTCGTTTTCGGTTTCATCTTCGCCGCGCACGCGATCGACGGACTCGACCACAGTGTTCACGCGCAACGCGCCGAGGATGTTTTGCAGATGCGCCACGTCGCGCACTTCGATGTCGACGGTGAATTCGAAGAACAGCGGATTGCGGTTGGTCACCTTCATGTTGAAGATGTTGCCGCCGTTCTTGCCGATCACCGTCATCACCGCACCGAGCGCGCCGGGCGAATTCTTCACGCGGACGAGCACTCGCGCGATGGACAAGCCGCTTTCGGCGGCGTGCGCATCCCACATCACGTCGAGCCATTCATCCATGCTCGATTGGGCTTTTTCGAGTTCGGCGCAGTCGATGGTGTGGATGACGACGCCATGCCCCGGTTCCATCAGGCCAACGATGCGGTCGCCGGGCAGCGGATGGCAGCATTGGCCGAGGCGATAGGAAATGCCTTCGGTGAGGCCCTTGATGGAAATGGCTTTGGCTTTTGCCGCCTTCTTGCGGTTCGGTTCGCGTTTCATTTCGGGGAAGACGGCATCGAGAACTTCGTGGCCGCGCAACACACCGCGCCCGACTTCGGCATAGACGTCTTCCGCTTTGGGAAGCCGCAGCTTCTTTGCCACTTCCTCGATGGCTTTTTCGGTGAGTTCCTGGCCTTCGTCGCCGAACACTTTCTCCAGAACCTTCTTGCCGAAGGCGACATGTTCGTCGCGCTGGGCGTGGCGCAGATAGCGGCGGATTTCGGAGCGGGCCCGGCCGGTGACGACGAACTGTTCCCAGAGCGGGGACGGCGTCTGTTCCTTGGTGCGGATGATGTCGACCTGATCGCCGTTCTTGAGCGGCGTGTGCAGCGGAACGTGCACGCCGTTCACTTTTGCGCCGACGGTGGTGTTGCCGAGATCAGTATGAACCATGTAGGCGAAGTCGATAGGGGTGGCGCCGCGCGGCAGGGAGATCAGGTCGCCCTTCGGCGTGAAACAGAAAACCTGATCCTGATACATGTTGAGGCGGGAGTTTTCGAGGAATTCCTCGACGCTGTCCCCGCGCTCAAGCAACTCCACCATTTCGCGCAGCCATTGATAGGCGCCTTCCGCGCCGAATTCGCGCTGGCTGAGTTTCTCGCGATAACGCCAATGGGCGGCGACGCCGCGTTCGGCGATGTCGTGCATTTCCTGGGTGCGGA
>CAZTCU010000249.1:0-4568 GCA_964612235.1 uncultured Rhizobium sp. | reverse complement strand
CGCACATAGACTTCCTGGCGGATGTCCGCGATCTCGCTTTGGTTGCGCCAGTTGCGCTGGATGTATTGCATCAGAACGGACTCCAGCGGGAGCACCTCGGCAACGAACCAGATGCGCGCTTCGCTCACTGTCATGGTGGCGTGCGCCCGGCCTTCGCGGCCATTTTCCGGCGGCTCTGTCATTGCCGTGGTGTTTCCTGCCCCATGCGGCCCGTGCGGTTCGAGGACCACATCTTCAAAGACAAGGCTGACACGGCGATGGGGGAAACGGGACGGATAAAAATGCGAAACCCGCCGTTTCCGGCGGGTTTGCAAGAATATTACGAGCCTGCGTCCCAGATCGGTTTGAAGTCCCCGCCGCCCTCGTTGAGCAGTTGGGCGGGCATTTTCTTGTCGATGTGTCCGATCAAGCCCTGATAGACGCCATAGCCGATCAGTTCCTGCAGGCGCGGCGAATAGGTTTTCACCAGCGACGCCGGAAGGCCGAGTTGCTGGTTCTCCTGCTGGCGGATGAAGCCCGCGCAATAGTTCATTGCGATGCCGGTGCGGCGCTTATCGGTCTGGTTGGCGCCGCCGCCATGCCACAGCGCCCCGTCCCAAATGAGGACGCTGCCCTTCTTCATCTCGGCGGGCACGGTTTCGTAAGCGCCGCCATAGACGGGATTGGGTTTCAAATGGCTTCCGGGAACAAGACGTGTGGCGCCATTGGCATCGGTGAAATCGGTCAGCGCCCACATCGAATTGCACACGATGGAGCGGTGCGGTTTGTCGAGCGGGATCAGCATGTCGTCGGCATGGATCGGCTGCGCGATCTCGCCGGGATCGATGGCGATGGAAGAAAGCGACGACACCAGGCAACCGCGGTCGAGCACACCTTCAACTACGGGCAGAACGTTCTCATGCACCGGAACGAGATCCCACGGCGTGCCATAGGCGAGCAGATTGTAGATGCGCACCGTGTTGCGGCCTTCAAATGCGTTGCTCGACGGCTTGGCTTCGCGTTCGCGCTCCAGACGTTCGAGGCTCGCGTTGAGCGCGTCGACCAGCGCAGGCTCTATGGCGTTCTCGACGATGGTGTAGCCGTCGCGGCGGACACGTTCGACATGCGCGTCTCTGATCTTGTCGTCCATAGGGCCTTCCGAAGGATCGTTTGTTGCCGAGGATAGAGCCTGGCCGACACAATGGGAAATGCGGCGGATCAAGCCCTTTTGAACGGGCCGGGCGTGGCTTGCATGCGGATTTCCTTGCTAAGGTCCGGCTTCTTCCGGGGAGTCCTCCATGAAATCCAGCCTTCGCAATACCTGCCTTCTGGCAGCCTTTGTCGCCACGGGCGCGCTTGCCGCGAACATTCCGGCACCGCCTTCCAGCAACGGAACGCCCGTCGAGGAGACCATCCAGGGTCAGGTCGTGCACGATCCCTATCGCTGGCTGGAGAATTGGGACGATCCGAAGGTGCAGGCGTGGAGCGACGCGCAGAATGCGCGCACGCGGACCTATCTCGATGCACTGCCGACGCAGGAGCCTGTGAAGAAGGAATTGACCAAGCTCATCACCGCGACGTCGCCCGCCTATTATCAACTCTCGCCGAACGGCAAGCTGGTGTTCGCGATGTATAGCGATCCGGCGGTGCAGCAGCCGATGCTGGTGACGATGGATGCCGCGGCCGACCCCAAAAGCCGCAAGGTTCTGCTCGATCCCAACAAACTGGATGCGAAAGGGCATATCGCCATCGACTGGTTCGTCGCCTCGCACGACGGCAGCAAGGTGGCCGTGTCGCTTTCCAAGAACGGCAGCGAGGACGGCACGTTACATGTCTATGACGTGGCGAGCGGCAAGGAGATCGATAAGCCCATCCCGAACGTGCAATATCCGACCGCGGGCGGAAGCCTTGCCTGGGCGAAGGGCGACCAGAGTTTCTGGTACACGCGCTATCCCGGACCGAAGGCGCCGGAAGCCGAACAGCATTTCCATCTGCAGGCCTATCACCACAAGATCGGCGCCGATTGGCAGAAGGACCCGCTGGCGCTCGGCGCGAAGGACGGGCTGGAGCGCGTTTCCGAAGTCTTCCTCAACAACAACTATGATCGCGACGCGACGCTTGTTTCCGTGCAGCGCGGCGATGGCGGCGAATGGGCGTTTTATGTGCTGCGCGAGGGGCAGGCACCGGTCGAAGTGGCCGATTATCCCGATCGCATCGTCTATGCCACGATCGGACCGGACGGCGCGATCTATGCCATCTCGCGCAAGGATGCGCTGAACGGCAAGATCGTGAAGCTGGAGGCGCCGTTCTCCAAGGGCGCGCTGGCGGCGGCGAAAGTGATCGTGCCGGAAAGCGATGTGGCCATCGTTTCGGGCAGTATCTCGTTCGGGACGGAGGACTTGAGCCTGACATCCGACCGGTTGTTCGTGCGCGATATCGTGGGCGGGCCGAACCAGGTGCGCATCTTCGATCACAACGGCAAGCCGGAAGGCAAACTGCCGCTGCCGGAGATCGCCGCCAATTCGGAGATCCAGCCGCTGGCCGATGGCAGCGTGCTGTTCGACGTGACCACCTATCTGCGGCCGCGCTATTACGCGCGGTGGACGCCTTCGACCGGCAAGACGGAAGAAACCGCGCTCAAGGTGACGTCTCCGATCACGTTCGACGACGTGGAAGTGGTGCGCGAGTTCGCGACCTCGAAGGACGGAACGAAGGTACCGCTGAATATCATTCGCAAGAAGGGGATCAAGCTCGATGGCAGCCATCCGACATTGCTCTATGGCTATGGCGGTTATGGCGTGAACATGACGCCGGTGTTTGCGGGCGCGATGCGGCGGCTGTGGCTCGATGCGGGTGGCGTGTATGTGATCGCCAATATCCGCGGCGGCGGCGAATATGGCGACAAGTGGCATCGCGAAGGCATGCTGACCAAGAAGCAGAACGTCTTCGACGACTTCGCGGCGGCGGGCGAATATCTGATCTCGGCGAAGTACACCAGCCACGACAAGCTGGCGCTGATGGGCGGATCGAATGGCGGGCTTCTGATGGGCGCCATGCTTACGCAGCATCCGGAGTTGGCCCGCGCGGTGATTTCGGCCGTCGGCGTCTACGACATGGTGCGCGTGGAGCTCGATCCCAACGGCTCGTTCAACACCACCGAATTCGGCACGGTGAAGAAGCCGGACGAGTTCAAGGCGCTCTATGCCTATTCGCCTTATCATCATGTGGTGAAGGGGACGAAATATCCGGCGGTTCTGATGCTGACGGGCGCGACGGACGGGCGCGTGAACCCGATGCATTCGAGGAAGTTCGCAGCCGCGTTGCAGATGGCGAACGGTTCGCAGCATCCGATCCTGTTGCGCACGGATCGCAAAGCTGGACACGGCATCGGAAGCTCGCTCGCGCAGAGGATCGCCGAGCAGGCGGACGAACTGGCGTTCCTGTTCGATCAGCTGGGAATGACGTATCCGGCGAAAGAGCAGCAGGCTTCGACGCACTAAACACAATCGCTCGAAAAGAATTGGGCGGCGAAGGAAACTTCGCCGCCCAAGTTGTTTACGGGTGAGCTACGTGTAACGTCGAAATAAGATTCAGGCGGCCTTTTGCGCGATGCGCAATTCGCGGTCTTCGGAGTCGCGATAGGCGTTGCGCGCTTCCAGCGGCACGCTTTCATAGATGACCGGCGTCTGGATGTTCAGCCTTTTGCGCGCGGCTTCCAGCGGTTCGGCGAACAGCGCGTCGTAATCTTCCGCCGGCAGCCATTTGGCGGCCTTGCCGTGGCGATAGCCTTCCAGCATGGCGCGGACATATTGGCGATGCGGATGGGAACGCGTCATCTCGAACGCAGCCGCCATGACGATGAAGGCGATTCCGCGGTTCTTCACCTGGCCGTGCGTGAAAGCGAGGATAGAGGCCTCGCCTAACGTATCGGTGCGATAGCCGGTGAGAACGTGCCAGATATCGTGGATGTCGCGGATGCGCCGCGCATACCACGCAACGGGATGGGCGGAATCGACATCTGCCGCATCGCTCGCCTTGCGGCTTTCATCGACGAGACCGTCGGCGGCGAACGAACGCAGGTTGATGAATTCGCGATAATGGGCGCCGACCGTTCCGGGCGCGAAACTGGCAAGCCACGCATCGTCGCTGAGTTTCGCCGCCATTTCCGGGCGCAGATAAGCCTGACGCGCGCCTTCCGGGATGGTGAGCATGCGCTGATAGCCGTTGAAGATCGATGCGCCGGACAACGCCTTGATGATCTCGAAGACCTGAACCGTATCTTCCTTGTCCGCGATCAGCTTGCGCAGGGCGCGGAAGGCATGGAGCGGCTGCAATGGCAGGCGGCCGAACGTGGCGGCCTCGGATGCGGGTTGGGTGAATGGGGTGCTCATAGGACGTCCTCCAACGTTGGACGGACGGGCTTTACCCTTGTCCGCTTTTCGCGTCGCGGCCCCTAAACCACAACTGACATGAGTGTCATTATAGGAATGGGAAGCCGCGATTTCAAGGGCGCGGACATGAAATGTGATCGAATGCGAGCAGATGGCGAACAATCCGTTGCTGCCTGCGAATGTTTCGCGGCGGCAACG
>CAZTCU010000248.1:0-4594 GCA_964612235.1 uncultured Rhizobium sp. | reverse complement strand
GGGAACGCAGCTTTACGCGGGAACGTAGGTCAACCTGATCGTGTTCTCGCCTATCCGCGCAGTCTCCACGAGGTGGAGCGGCGGGCGAGGGCCGGTGAAGAATGGCCTGCCGCGGCCAAGCACGAAGGGGCGAAGATAGATTCGATATTCATCGATAAGGCCAAGCTCGGTCAGACTCCCCGCCAGAACCGGTCCCGCAACTTCGATCTCGCCGTCAAATCGGGCCTTCAACCCACGCATTGCCGCTTGGAGATCGCCTTCAACGAGCGTCGCGTTGGGTCCGACGGATTTCAGCGAATGCGACACAACCCACTTTGGCCTGCTCCGCCACGCGTCTGCGTATGCACGCTCCGCCGCGCCCCAGTCGGACACGTCTTCGTCCCAATAGCGCATCACTTCGTACATGCCGCGGCCATAGACCATGCCGGCGATGGTGCGTGTTCGCCCTATGAAATGACGAAAGAGATCGGCGTCCGGTGCCATCGCGTCATGGTCGACATAGCCGTCGAGCGACTGGTTCAATTCGAAGACGAACTTCGCCATGAAGCGATACCTATTCGGGCACGACCTAAACCTTCGTAATCTCACCCACACCCGGCCCATCGGCGGGCGTCACGCGATAGGTCGCCAGCACGCCGCGCTCATACGGCTTTTTCAAATGGTCGACCGCGATCAGTTCGCCCTTCACGTTTTCGGGCGTGATCGTCACCAGCGTGTAGCCCTTGCGGTTCTGGTCGCAAAACACGACTTCCTTGTTCTGGTCCATGAACACCTTGCCGAGATCGAGGTTCGGCATGAAATCGCCGACCGACGGGCTGGTGACGGACGACACGCCGAATTCCGCCGCAACACGCTGGCCCGATGCGTCGTGCAGATCGTTCACCCAGAAGGCGTGGCTATCGCCGGACATCACCACGACGTTGCCGTTCGAGGCTTTGAATGCGTCGTACACGCGCTCGCGCGCGGCGGTATAGCCGTCCCATCCGTCGGGATCGAACGCAATGGGATAGCTGAACAGCTCGATGCCCGCGATGACGCGCTCACGGAATGGCCCGGCAGGCAAATTCGCGATGATCGCCTGCACCTTCTCCTTGCCGAGCGCGCGATAAAGGCTCGGCGCAACGGTACGCGCCATCACCACCTGATTGCCGAGTATCTGCCAGGTGCTTTTCAGCGAAACGGATTTTGCGATTTCCAGCCGCAGCCATTCCTCCTGGCGCGGCCCCAGCATCAGCCGTTCCGGATCATTGAGGATTGCGTCCAGCTTCGGCACATCCGGACCAAGCACATAAGGCGCGGGCGGTTGCTGCCCCGCTTTCACCGCGTCCCAAACCTTCGCAATGACCGCCGGATCGCCCACGACCTTGCGCGTATCGGGATCGTTGGAATCATAAACCGCCAGCGGAATGTCGCCCGGCTTGTCGTATTCGATCTGGTGCGACCGCGCGACAAGACGCGACTCCACCATGATCAGCGACGCCAGATCGCCGAACTGGAACGACCGGTTGATCGCCTCGAACGCGCGCCCCGGCTCCGGCTCGCGGATCGGCATCCATTCGTAATAAGCCTTCAGCGCCGCCTGTTCGCGCTCGATCCACGGCCCCTCGGTTTTCTCGTTGTTGTTCTCGGCACCGCCCGCCCACGAGTCGTTCGCCGTCTCGTGATCGTCCCAAACGCAGATCCACGGCGCGCGCGCATGCGCCGCCTGAAGATCGGCGTCGCGTTTGTAAAGCGCATGCCGCGTGCGGTAATCGGCGAGCGTCACGATATCGTGCGGCGGATCGGGAACGCGCCCGATCTTCTGGCCGATGGACATGCCGTAATCTTCCGGCTTCGCGCCGTATTCGTAATAATAGTCGCCCAACTCCACGACGGCATCGAGCCGTTCGAGCTTGGCGATGTCGTCATAGGCGTTGAAGAACCCGCCCGGATAAAGCGCGCACGTCACAAAGGCGAGCACGATATCCTTCACCGGCCCGGAGGGCAGGGTGCGCGTGCGCCCGACCGGCGAAAGCGTTTTGCCGACGCGGAAGCGATAGAAATACTCCTGCGCCGACTTCAGCCCGCCTGCGTCGGCCTTCACGGTGAAATCGCGGTCGACGTTCGTCGCGGTGCGCCCATGCGCCACGATGGTGCGGAAGGCGGAATCCTGTGCCACTTCCCATTCGACGGGAATGGCGAGAGTGCCCGCCTCGACAGGTGTTACGCGCGTCCACAGCACGACACGATCCTGCAAAGGATCGCCGCTGGCCACGCCATGCTCGAAGATGACGTGGCCCGTATAGGCCGCTTTGGCTTCGCCGATCGCAAGCGGTGCCGCGCCCGTCAGCGCTAGAAGGGAGAGCGCGTTGCGCCGGTCGATCTTCATGCGCCACCCAATCGCATATCGGCATCCGCCACCATCTTCTGCACCCTTGCGTAATCGGTCTTTCCTGTTCCCAGCACGGGAACCGCATCGACCTGAACAATGCGCCGCGGGATCGCGAGTTCGGAGACGCCATGATTGTGCGCCCAGCCCACCAGATCCATGCGCTCTGCGTTCGGGCAATCGGTGACCAGCACGATCTGCTCGCCCTTGGTACGATCCGGCACGGCAACGGCGGCATGGCTGTAGTCCGGCCACACAGCCGACGCGCAGCTTTCCACCACCGCAAGCGAAACGGCTTCACCGCCGATCTTGGCGAACCGCTTCAGCCGCCCGCGTATCTTGATGTAACCATCCTCGTCGATGCTCACCACATCGCCCGTGTCGTACCAGCCGTCTTTCGGCGGGTGGATGACACCCGGCGCATCCGGCTTGATGTAGCCGAGCATGATGTTCGGCCCGCGTATCACCAGCCGCCCGGCATGCGGAATCCCTTCGACCGGTTCGAGCTTGTATTCGATCCCCTTCATCAGATGACCGACGGTGCCCGAACGGTTCGCGCCCAACTGGTTCGCCGCAACGACGGGCGAGGCTTCCGTCACCCCATACCCTTCCAGAAGTTCGATGGAATATTTCTTCCGCAGCAACGCCCTCGTTTCGTCGCGCAGCCGCTCCGCCCCGCAAACGGCAAGCCTGAGGGAATTGAGATCGCCCGGTTCACCCGCGCGCGCATATTGCGAGATGAAGGTATCGGTCGACAGAAGGATGGTCGCGTTGCTCTCGCGCACCCGCCGCGCGATTTCCTTGGGCTGCAACGGCGTCGGATGGCAAATCACCTTCACGCCCACATAAAGCGGCAGCAGCGCGCCGACCGTCAGCCCGAAACAGTGAAACGTCGGCAGCGGATTGAACAGCACGTCGCTCTGCGGGTAGAGCGCGATATGCGTGTTCACCTGCTCCATGTTCGAGACGAGGTTGCTGTGCGAAAGCGCGACACCCTTCGGGTCGCCTTCCGTGCCCGATGTGAAAAGGATCACCGCCGGCGTCTTGCTCGAAGGCCTTGCCGCGATCAGTTGCGGCATCAGCGAACCGGCAACCGCCATGGCCTTGTCGCGCATCGAGAGATTCTCGCGCACGTCTTCGAGATAAATGATCTCGGCCGAGGCTTTCAGTTCGTGAATGAGGGATTCAAGCTTCGCCAGTTCCACGAATTTGTGCGCGGTGACGATGCGTTTGACCCGCGCCGTGCGCAGCGCCGATTTCAATCCAGCCGCGCCGGTCGTGAAATTCAGCATCGCGGGCACGCGCCCATAGGCCGACACGGCGAAGAAGGCGAGAATGGAGCCCGCACCCGTCGGCAGCATCACGCCCACGGAATCGCCGGGCTTCGTGCCGCGCTTCAAGGCGTGGCCGAGCGCGAATGCGGCCCGCACGATCTCGTCGTAGCTCAGCGTCCGCCCGTCGCCATCCACAAGGATCGGTCGCTTGCCGCCGAATTTGCTGCGCGCGTCGAGCAATGCGTGGAACACGGGCTTCGGTTCGTAAGCCAGATCGGACGAAACGATTTCTTCGCCGGATGCCGCGGCGACGGTGGCCAAGGTCAAGACGTTTCCCCCACGGATTTGTCTGTGTGCCGTTCCATTTGAATCCTACCCCAGTTAGGGGTGCTGGCAACCCAAGGAATTCGATTGACAAAGGTGCGCAAAAGAAAAAGGCGACCGCGTGGGCAGCCGCCTTTTCCCCGATCATGCGAACCTACCCGGGGGGCGGGCGGCTCCATGTCATTCGAATGTACGGTATCATTCCCCAAATTTCGGTGAACGCAAGGGAATTTCGCGTACAAAAGAGCGCAAACATTGACAATAATATCAATAGCTAAGGGATGTTCCTGTCATCACAAGTGATTTCCGTGCGGGCTGCGGCTATATAAATTTCAAATGACAACCGTGATCGACCTTTCGAAAGACCGTCCCGCCCTGCGCCACCCCGAAAAAGCGCATCGGCCGGACACAATCGTCCTGCGCAAGCCGGAGTGGATTCGCGTGCGCGCGCCCGTCAGCCGGGAATACGCCGAAACCAAATCCATCGTGCGCGAACACGCGCTGCACACGGTCTGCGAGGAAGCGGCCTGCCCGAATATCGGCGAATGCTGGACCCATCGCCACGCCACCATGATGATCATGGGCGACACCTGCACGCGCGCCTGCGCCTTCTGCAATGTGAAGACCG
>CAZTCU010000247.1:0-4596 GCA_964612235.1 uncultured Rhizobium sp. | reverse complement strand
ACTTCCCCCCTCCGCCTCGCTGCGCGAGGGCACCTCCCCCGCAAGCGGGGGAGGACGAGAAAAGCGATGAGATGGAAGAAAACATAATGGCGCTAATACGCAGCGATGCGCTGCGCCACGTCGGTCATCAGGCCCGCCATCGCGGAGCCCGCGAAGGGCAGGGCGATGAGCAGCACGAGGAAAATCGCGATGATCTTCGGCACAAACACAAGCGTCATTTCCTGGATTTGCGTCAGTGCCTGCAACAGGCCGATCACGACGCCGACGACGAGTGCCGTCAGCATGGCGGGCGCGGCAATCTGGAGCAGCACATAGATGCTCTCGCGCGCGAAATCGATGGCTTCCGTGGGACCCATGTTCTTGTTCTCGTCAGATCGGCATCTGCATGATGCTTTGATACGCCTGGATCACCTTGTCGCGGACGGCGACGACGGTGTTCAACGTCAGTTCGGCCTGGTTCACGGCGTTGACCACATCCACGATGTCGGCCTGGCCCGCGATCTGCTTCATCGCGAGCGTTTCGCCCTGTTTCATCGTGCCGATGCTGTCCTTCACCGCGCCCGACAGGAAATCGCCGAAGCTCTGCGTGCCGCCGGTCGCGGCACCGCCTGCGGCTTGCGCGGGCGCTTCGACGCCGATCTTGGCGATCGCCTGATAGGCGGCGGCTGCTGCGGCTGGAATGGCCATGGTCTGCTACTCCTTTAGCGGCGCAGAAGATCGACGGTGCGCGCCAGCATGGATTTCGAGGCTTCCATCACCGAGATGTCGGCTTCGTAGGAGCGTTGCGCCTCGCGCATGTCCATCACTTCGATGAGCGAACTGACGTTCGGCAGCTTGACGTAGCCCTTGGTGTCGGCGGCCGGGTTGCCCGGATCGAACTGCATGCGGAATTCCGTCATGTCGGAAACTGGCTTGCCGGGCTTCACCAGCGTCGCGTTCAATTCGCGGTCGAAATCGCTTTTCACGGTGGCGACCTTGCGGCGATAGGGATCGCCGCCCGGCGTCTGCGCGGTGGAGTTCGCGTTGGCGATGTTTTCCGCGATGATGCGCATGCGCGTGGATTGCGCGCGCATGCCCGACGCGGCGACGATCATGGACGTGTTGAGATCCATCGTTCAGTTCTCCTAGCTCGTGCGGCCGATGGCCGTGCGCATCATGTCGACGGCCTTGCTGTAGAGGTTTGTCGCGGCCTGATAGGACGCCTGCGTGTCGGCCATCTTCATCATTTCGCTTTCCAGCGAGACGGAGTTGCCGTTGAGCGAGGCTTCGACATCGGGGGCCGCAAAGTCGGTGAAGCCGCCGGATTCGGCGGAAGCTTGCAGCGCGATGTGTTTGGAATTGGTGGTGCGCAGTCCGCTGGAGATTTCCGTGCCCTTCACCGTGTTGCGCAGCAGCGTTTCGAAATCGGGCGCCTTGAGATCGCGCGCGCCGTAGCCGGGCGTGTCGGCGTTGGCGACGTTCTGCGACAGCACGCCCTGGCGTTGGTTGAGCCACGACATGCGCTCGCGCAGCATCGCGAACAGGGGAATATCGGGAAGGTTCATGGCCGCACCTTTTTAAGGTTCAGTTAACCCTAAGAGATGCCATGGTGCGCTTCGAAGTTTAATCGCTGCTTAACACAAGCGAACCTTTTTGCCGGGCAAGTTCTTCCCGTTCTTAACTCGCGATTAAGCCTAACCGATCCATGTATCGCGCATGGAATATGTCGACATCGCCCGCTATCTCGGCGCACTCCTCGTGGTGCTGGCGCTTCTGGGTCTCGCAGCCCTTGCCGCGCGCCGCTACGGCGTGCCGGGCGTGATGAAGGCAAATGCCGTGCGGCGTTTGTCCGTCGTTGAATCGCTGATGATCGGCCCGCGCCAGAAATTGCTTCTCGTGCGCCGCGACAATCGCGAACACCTCCTCTTCATCGGCCCGCAGGGCGCGACACTGGTCGAGAACGCGGATGCAACGCCACATGAGTAGCGTCACTCTCTTACCTCCCCCTTGCGGGGAGGTCGGCGTCGTGCATCGGCACGACGACGGGTGGGGCTCCAGCGAGCCTCGCTCCAGCAACCCCCACCCGCCGCGCTGCCGCGCGTCGACCTCCCCGCAAGGGGGAGGTAAGTGGATGCGGATGTTGATGTTGGTTTTGACGTCGCTTCTTGTCGTTGTCGTTCTTCCTAACGTCGCCTTCGCCGCCGACGCAGCCACAGGCGGCGCCGCATCCAACTCCCTGTCGATCAACCTGACGGGCAACGGGCTTTTCACCGACCGGATCGTTCAGATCGTGGCCCTCATCACGATCCTGAGCCTTGCGCCCTCGATCCTCATCATGATGACGTGTTTCGTGCGCATCGTGGTGGTGCTGTCGCTGTTGCGCACGGCGCTGGGCGTGGCGCAAAGCCCGCCGAACACCGTCATCGTCAGTCTTTCGCTGTTCCTCACCTTCTTCGTGATGACGCCGACCTTCCACGACGCTTACAAAGCGGGCGTCGAACCCTTGATGGCCAACCAGATCACCACCGAGGAAGCGCTGGACCGCGCCTCCGTGCCGGTGAAGGGCTTCATGCTGAACCATGTCCGGCAGGCCGATCTGAAGCTGTTCCTCGACATGAGCCGCGCCAAGCCGCCCGCGAAACCGTCGGATATCGCGATCACCACGATTGCGCCCGCCTTCATGCTGTCGGAACTGAAGCGCGCCTTCGAGATCGGATTCATGATCTTCGTGCCGTTCCTCGTCATCGACATGGCGGTGGCCTCGATCCTGATGTCCATGGGCATGATGATGCTGCCCCCGGTCATCATTTCGCTGCCGTTCAAGCTGATCTTCTTCGTGCTGGTGGACGGCTGGCGTCTGGTCGCAGGCTCGCTGGTCGAAAGCTATATGCACGGGCCGCCACCGGGATAATGGGCACCCGGATAGTCACGGGTCGACAAACCATCCCGTGATCGCAAACCGTCCAACCGGCGCGTAAGGCGCAATCGCGGTGACCGCGTGTTCCTGCGGCACGGTGAACAGCGACAGGCTGTTGAAGCGCGGCACGAACACCTGATCGACGGATTTCTCCGATCCGTAGAATTGCAGCAACCCGCCCCAATCCGGGTCCCAGTTCTTCGACATGTTCAGCACATAGGCCACGCGGCGCTTGTGGCCCGGTATCTGGTCGCTATGGGTGTTGAGGAAATGTCCGGGCACATAAAGCGTGGCCTGGCCGTCGGCGCCTGTGATGGTGGAAATGCCGCTCACCTTGCGCACCAGTTCGACGAACGGCGCGCTGTTGATGAACTCGAACACCGCGTGCAGCGGGTGGCCGGGATAGTTCTTCTGCGCATAATTCTCGGCCATCAGGAACGCCTGATAGATGAAGCCGAAATTGTCGCGGGCGCGCGCATAGACGTTGCCGATGCGCTGGGCGCGGTCCTGCGGCGTCAGGCGCTGCATTTCTTCGGGCGATAGCACCACCGTCTTGCCCTGATCGTAATAGACGAGCTTCCACGGCGTTTCGCGCGACAGCACGTTGTAGAGGTCTTCGGCGGGCGCTTCCTGCAGCAGGTCGCGGATCTGGATGCGGTTCTTCGCCTTGTAGGCCCGGGCGAGTTCGGCCGTGTCGAGGGCAGGGTTGAGCATGGAGCGGTTTATCCGCGAAAAAGGCCCGGCCACGCTAGCCTTGCGGGCTTTGCGGCCGCAACCACTTCTTAACCATACGTTGCGCATGATGGCCTGTCGCAATGGGATTCGCACCCTTTGGAAATCAACGGCACCCGTAAAGTCGAAACCGCGAATGTGCGCCGCGCCGCGCGTTCGACGGGCGGCAGCGACACGACCTTCAAGATCTCCGATCCGGCCGAAGCGCCGCGCGGACAGGTGGTGAGCGGCCCCGGCCCCATCGCCGCGGTCGACAATATTCTGATGCTGCAAGGCGTGGACGATTCCGCCGACGGCCGTTCGCGCGGACTCGATCACGGCGAAGACCTGCTCGACATGCTGGACGAAGTCCGCGACGGGCTCCTGTCGGGCGGTATCCCGCGCCTGACGCTCAACCGCCTCGCCAACGCCGTAAGCCGCCGCCAGGACGGTTTCGCCGATCCCAAACTGCAGAACGTGCTCGACGAGATCGAGTTGCGGGCGAAAGTGGAGCTTGCGAAGCTTGAGCAGGCGGATCAGCGCTACGCTTAAGCTCCGTTTTTCAAATTCAAATCCCATTTGTCATCCCCGGCCGAGCGACAGCGAGGGGAAGGGGACCCAGATGCGAGACACCGATCGGTGTTTGACGCCTGGGTCCCCTTCCCCTCGCGCCGCGATGCGGCGCTCGGCCGGGGATGACAAATGGGATTTAGATATCCAGCAACAGCCGCTGCGGATCTTCCAGATTTTCCTTCACGCGCACCAGAAACGTCACGGCTTCGCGGCCGTCGACCAAACGGTGATCGTAGGACAACGCCAGATACATCATCGGACGGATTTCGATCTTGTCGTCCACCACCATCGCGCGCTTCTGGATCTTGTGCATCCCCAGGATGCCCGATTGCGGCGTGTTGAGGATCGGCGTCGACATCAACGAGCCGAAGACGCCGCCATTGGTGATGGAGAACGTGCCGCCCTGCAATTCTTCG
>CAZTCU010000246.1:0-4654 GCA_964612235.1 uncultured Rhizobium sp. | reverse complement strand
GCGAGGTGGAAGCCGCACGCGCGAAAAACGAACCGACCATTCCCTCGACGATGGAATTGGAGAAGAAGACCAATCCCTTCCTGCGACCGAATTCTCCCGAACTGCGCCGCTCGCTCGGCATGGAAAACGCAAGCGACGTGGAGGTGTTCGGAGAAACGCGGAAAAGAAAGGATTCTTTCTGATTCCTTCACTGTCATGGCCCGCGAATGCGGGCCACCCAGTTGAATTCTGGAAAAGGGTGGGGAAACATCTCTGATTAAATTTCCACCCAGATGAGCAACACAACCTGGGTGGCCCGCATTCGCGGGCCATGACGATGTTAAAATTCAGCGAATTTTAGCTCGGCGCGACGGTTTCGAATTTTCCGCTCTTGGGATCGAGCAGTTCGAGCTTGCCGTCGGCGATGCCGAAACGCATGCCGACCAGCGAAAGCTTTCCCGCGTTCACCCGTTCGGCGATGAAGGGAAAGGTCATCAGTCGTTCGAGCGACAGCTTGACCGTCTCGCGCTCGAAATCGGGCTGGTCGCGGTCGTGACATTTTTCTGCCGCCGGTTCGAGCAGCCTGATCCACGAACCGAGAAACGGCGTGTCCGCGGCCGCCTTCATGTCGCGCGCGGCCGCCACGCCGCCGCATTGGGCATGGCCCATCACCAGGATGTATCTGACGTTGAGCTGCAGCACGGCAAAGGCGATGGCCGAACTGGTGCCGTGATAGCCGCCGCCCTCTTCATAAGGCGGCACGATGGCAGCAACATTGCGGATGACGAACAATTCGCCGGGGCCTGCGCCGAAGATGGTGGCGGGATCGGCGCGGCTGTCGCTGCAGGCGATGACAAGATAGTCGGGGTTCTGACCCTTCTTGGAGAGTTCGGCGTAATGGGCGTGCTCTTCCGGCCAGCGATTGGCCATGAAGTCGCGATAACCCCGGATCAGCCTGTCCATCTCTCCACCTCCTGACGGGGGTTCGCTACAGAAACGCCGCGGCCGTGTCGAGGGTCTTTTCGTTGCGGCCGCAAACACGCGGGCTTATCGTCGCGGCCCCATGTCCGACATCCAGTTCAAGCCCGCCTGGCTCCGCGCCGATCCCGCCATCGAGCGCGACGCGCTCGCCTTCTGGGACGCCAACAACCTGATGCCGCAAAACGCAGTGCCAGCCGCGCGCCTGCGCGAATTGTGCACGGCGGCGTATGACGGCGACCGCCTGATTGCCGTTTCCACCGCCAAGCTCACCGAGGTCGCGTTTCTCAAGAGCCGCCTTGCGATGTGGCGCTGCGCCATCGCGCCCGACCGGCGCGGCCAGCATCTCTCCACCGAAATGGGCCGCTATTCGCGGGACGTGCTCGAAGAATGGTCACGCGCGAATCCGAACGAGCGCGTGATGGGCATGGGCACCACGATCCAGACGACCAATCTCGACGAAAAGAAAAAACGCCCGATCTGGAAAGCCAGCGGATTGGTGTTCGTCGGCTACTCCGGACAAGACCAGCAGATTCGCGTGGCGTGGTTCGATCACGCCGAAATCGAATAAAGATTCTCACCCTCCCCTTGAGGAAGGTGAATTAACGGGTGAATTCCATCGCGATCGCCGCGAAATGCAGCACGGCGGCGGCCAGCACGAAACCATGCCAGATCGCCTTATGGAACGGGATGCGTTCGATCAGATAGAACGCGACGCCGGCCGAATAGATAAGACCGCCCGCCATCAGCAGCCAGAAATCGATAGAAGCAAGCGACGTCGACAGCGGTTTGATCGCGGTGACGATCAGCCAACCCATCGCCAGATAAAGAACGATGCTCACCTTCTCGAAGCGGCGCGGAAAAAGCATCTTCAGTCCGACGCCGAACGCCGCCGCGCTCCAGACGAGCGAAAGGATCACATCGCCCACCGGATAACCCAGCCGTGCGGCCGCAAACGGCGTGTAGGTGGCCGCGATCATCACGAAGATCGCCGAATGATCGAAGCGCCTGAGGATTTCCTTGAGCGTACCGTTGGGCGCGAGATTGTAAGCCGCCGAAGCGGTGATCATCGCCAGCAGCCCCGCGCAATAGACCGACACCGCCGCGACCGTGACGAACCCGCTCACATTTGACAGCAGCCAGCCCGTCGCCGAAACCGCGAACGCAATCCCCACCACATGGATCACCGTATCGGCCAGATGCTCGTGCCGGGAGTACAGACGGATCGCTTCCTGGGACAGCGTGGCAGTCATGGGGGAACGATAGCGAAAAATCGTGGCGAAAACTTAGCCAATTCGCTTGCAAGGTTAAACAGGTTTGAGAGATTTTTTCAGCCGCCCGGATAGGTGTGCGGGCCCGCCCGCATCGCATAGACGAAGCCGTCATTGTCGCCGAAATAGATAGTTCCGTCCGCAATCCACGGCGTAGACAGCACGCGGTCTTCGGTGAGCGTGTAGCCAACGATTTTTCCCGTTTCCGCCTCCATCGCGAAAACGCTGCCGCCCATGGTGGCCAGATAGAGTTTCCCGTTCGCGATCACGGGCGATGAAAACACCAGATTGTCGAGCGGCGTGGTCCAGAGAAGTTTGCCGCTTTTGAGATCATAAGCGAACGCCGCACGCCCATCGGCGCTGCCGGTATAGACGCGGCCCTTATCGACAGCGGGCGTCGAAGGCACCCAGGAATTCTTCACCGATTGGTGCCACGCCTCGCGCCCCGTCTTCGCGTCGAGCGCATAGAGATTGTAATCGCGCGCACCGAACAGCACGAGACCGTCGGCAATCGTGGGCGACGACTGGATGCTGCCTTCCGGAAAAACCTTGTTGCCAAGCGTTTTGAACGACCAGAGAAGTTTTCCCGTTTCGCGGTCGAGCGCATACATCCGCCCGTCGAAACTCCCGGCATAGATCGTCTTGCCGTCGCTTGCGGGCGAAGAGCGCACGCGGCCCTGCGTGGCGAACGTCCACAACACGGCGCCCGTCCCGGCATCGAGCGCATAGATCTTTCCGTCCCCGCTGCCGACGAACACGCGCCCGCCGTCGAGCAGGGGCGACGAGGCCCAATAGTCCCAATCCTCGACCATGCGGAATCCCGCCATCGCATCGAACGGCAGGTCGCCGCCGGTCGCGCGACGCCACAACTCATGCCCGTTCAAATCGAGCGCGTAGATCGTGTTGGCGTCGGTTCCGAAAAAGACCCGGCCGCCGCCGACCGCCGCCGTCGAGGTGATCGGGGCGTCTGCCTGGAATTCCCATTTGCGCGCCCCGTTCCCGGCATCGAGCGCGAAAAACTTTCCGTTCTTGGCGCCCGCATAGAGCACCCCTTCCGAAATCACGGGCGACGCCACCACCATGTGCCCCGCATCGAACCGCCAGACCGATGCGAAGAAGCCGTCAGGCCCGTCCTGCGCAAAAACGCCCAGATGGGCAGGGCCGGCATGGAATTGGGCCTCCTGCGCTCCCGCAGACTGAAAGTATAAAGCGAAAACAACAGCTTGTAATAATACCAGCCCGGTCCGGCACATCCACCCCTCCGCCTGTGCTCGAAGCGAGGATAAGCCTTCACCGCATATCCTCGCGTCACGGCTGCGTGAGCCTGTGGCCGGAATGTTGCGGTGGGAGACATTCGCTTCTGCCGCAACCGGTGCGCGTGACAGGGCCGGGGTCGATGTGGTGAGTTCCCTCCAGATTCGGCAGGGGATGGCGATGAGCGAACTGGTTCTTACGCGCAGCCAAAATGTGCGCTGGCAATTGCTGGCGGGTGCATCCGCATTGGCTTTGATGGCGAGCATGGCGGCTGCGCCGGCCCAAGCCGACGAGGACAATCATTTCTATTTCGAGATCGGCGGCAGCTACGGCGCGCAGGCCGGCGGTTCGACCGCCTGGTTCCTGCCCTTCGCGGCACCCGGCGAACCCACGGGCGGCGGCGAGGGCGGTCCGGGTACGGGCGCACGCATCCATTCGCCGACCGGTCCCGATGGCGTGACGCTTCCGATCGGCACAGGTCCGAGCTGGGATTTCGAAAGCGCGTTGAAGGTTCAGCCCGCCGACACCGATCTGATCTTCTCGCTGGGCATCAAATTCGGCCGCAACGCGCGCCGCAGCGCGTTCGCGTCGTTCACGCAGACCACGCCCTATTCCTATACCAAGCAATACACAGGCGCTGCGACCCATACCGAAAGCCACCTCAATATCGACTTCCAGGTCGGCAAGGATTTCGGCCTCGGCATGTTCGGCATGGAGGGCACGTCAGTGTTCAGCGCCGGCTTGCGCTATGCGCATTTCACCGCGCGCACCAACACGGGTTTCTACACCTCCACCAAATATTTTGCCGGTGGCGGCTCGACGCTCGCCAAGCGCAGCTTCGTCGGCATTGGCCCGATGATCTCGTGGGAAGCCTCAACGCCGCTTTCGGAAATGGACGGCGGCGGCATCTCGTTCGATTGGGGCATCAACGCGGCCGTGCTGTTCGGACGCCAAAAGGCGAGCGGTGTTCTGCTGTATGACGACGGCTATGCGCTGGGCACCTCGCGTGATCGCAACGTCACGGTTCCCGAAGTGGGCGGCTCGGTCGGCTTCTCCTATCGCCCGTCGGATAACGGATTGCGGATCGCGTTCGGCTATCGCGTCGATGCCGCGTTCGGTGCGCTCGATGCCGGCGTCTTCCAGAACTGGCAGGTCGACCGCATCCAGCACGG
>CAZTCU010000245.1:0-4657 GCA_964612235.1 uncultured Rhizobium sp. | reverse complement strand
TTGAGCCATGTGATGTGGCCCATCTTGCGGCCCGCGCGCGCTTGCGATTTTCCGTAAAGATGCAAAGCTCCGCCGCGTGCGGATAGTGCCTTCCAATCGTTCGCTTCCGCGCCGATCAGGTTTTCCATCACCGCGTCCGAGTGCCGCGATCCATCGCCCAAAGGCCAGCCCGCGACCGCCCGGATATGCTGCTCGAACTGGCTGACGATGCACGCCTCGATGGTCCAATGCCCGGAATTGTGCACGCGCGGCGCGATCTCGTTCACCAGAAGCGATCCGTCGCGCCCAACGAACAGTTCCACCGCGAACACGCCGACATAGCCGAACGCATCGGCGATCTTGCGCGCGATCGCCTTCGCCTCGGTCACCTGCGCCGCACTCAGCCGCGACGGCACCGTCGAGCGTTTGAGGATGTGGTTCTCATGCGCATTCTCCGGCGGATCGTAGGCTGCGAATATCCCGTCCGCGCCGCGTGCGGCAACGACGGATGCCTCGAAGGAGAAATCGACGAAGGCTTCCAGTATCGACGGCGCGCCCTTGAACGCAGCGAGCGCCTTCACAATATCGTCCGAGGACGCAACCTTCGCCTGTCCCTTGCCGTCATACCCCAGACGGCAGGTCTTCAGGATCGCAGGCGTTCCCACCGTTGCGATAGCCGCAGCTGCATCGTTCGGCGAAGCGACCGAGGCGAACACCGGCGTCTTCAATCCAAGCGATGCAACGAAGTTCTTCTCGGCCAAACGATCCTGGCAGACAGCAAGCGCTTTCGGGCTCGGATTGACCGGAACATGATCGGCGAGGAATTCCGCCGTCGCACTCGGCACGTTCTCGAACTCGAACGTCACCACATCGCACGCACCCGCAAACGCCGCGAGTGCCACCTCGTTGTCGTAGTGCGCATGGGTGCGAAACGCCGACACCTGGAAGGCCGGCGCATTGTCCTCGTCGGAGTAGATGTGCGTCTTGAGCCCCAACCGCGCGGCGGCAAGCGCCAGCATGCGCCCCAGCTGTCCGCCGCCGAGAATCCCGATCGTTCCTCCCGGCTGAACGGGAGCACTGAGAGATTTGTGCCGGCTCATTGCGGGGCTTCGGCCACGTTCTCGGTCTGGCGTGCGCGCCAGGTTTCCAGCTTCTTGGCGAGCTTCTTGTCGGAGAGCGCGAGGATCGCGGCCGCATGAAGCGCCGCGTTCTTGGCGCCGCTCTCCCCGATGGCGAAGGTCGCCACCGGCACTCCGCCCGGCATCTGCACGATTGACAGGAGGCTATCCATGCCCTTGAGCGCCTTGCTCTCCACCGGTACGCCCAGCACCGGCAGCGTGGTCATGGAGGCTGTCATGCCCGGCAGATGTGCCGCCCCGCCCGCGCCCGCGATGATGACCTTGAGGCCCTTCTTCGCCGCCCCCTTGGCATAGGCGTAAAGCCGGTCCGGCGTGCGGTGTGCCGATACGATATGGCGCTCATGCGCCACCCCCAGCTCGTCGAGGAGGGTCGAAGCCGCGCGCAAGGTCGGCCAGTCGGACTGGCTGCCCATGATGATGCCGACGAGAGGAGAGGCCATAGCTTCCTGCCTGATTCGGGGAACCCGCAAAGAAGCGGCCCATTATAGGTCCACCGCGCGGACGCGAAAGGTGGCATAATCGTCAGCGTTAACTCTTTGGGAACCATCCTCAACGGAAGGTTAAGGCCCTGAGTCTGGAGTAACGGGTGAAGATCGAGCGCACCACCCCAAGTAGAGGATCGCGGGCCGTCGGCGCGGCCGCTTACGCGCGCCGCAGCGAGACCGCCGGCAAGCTGGAACCTGCAGGCATCGTTGCCAGCGCAAGCGTGCACGGTATTCCCGAAGCCGAATTCACCCCCAGCGTGCGCGACGCGATCATGGCGCTGATGGGGGAGGTGGAATCGCTGCGCCGCGAATTGCAGCAAACCAAAACCCGCCTCGAGGAAGTCGAGAAGACCGCCGACCAGGATCATCTGCTGCCGCTTCTGAATCGCCGCGCCTTCGTGCGCGAACTCACGCGCTACATCGCCTTCTCCGACCGCTACGGAACGCCGGCGAGCCTGATCTATTTCGATCTCGACGAATTCAAGACCGTGAACGACACGCATGGCCACGCCGGCGGGGATGCGGTGCTCGCCCATTTCGCGGAAACCTTGCGCGTCAACGTGCGCGACAGCGACATCGTGGGACGTCTGGGCGGCGACGAATTCGGCGTGATCCTGAGCCACGCCACGCAGGAGCAGGCCTACAAGAAAGCGGATTCGCTTGCCGCGCGGCTGAAAGCCTCGCCGACCGAATGGCGCGGCCAATCCATCCCCATGACGTTCTCTTACGGCGCGTTCGAATTGAAGTCCGGCGAGAGTGCGGAAACCGCCATGGCGCGCGCCGACGAGGCGATGTACGCCCACAAGCGCACCCGGTGATTGTCAGGCGATGATGTCGGGCAGCAGCGCGTCTTCGATTCGCTGCATTTGATCCTTGAGCATCAGCTTGCGTTTCTTGAGCCGCGTGAGCTGGATCTGGTCGCCGGTGCCGGTCTGGATCAGGGCGGCGATTGCCGCATCGAGCGCGCGATGCTCCTGTCCAAGCTCGTTGAGCTTGATGCGCAGCGCCTGCTCCTCCGCCTCGGTCATGTGCCGGAAATCTCTCGCTAATTGGCCGGCGTTTGGCACCGAAAACCGTGGTTCCGCGGAGTCCTATATTGCCAGCTTTTCCCCACTTAATCTTCGTTAATTCTCTGGAAGGCAAGTGCTCCGAAAACGGGTGACAGCCAAGCGCGTTGGTGTTCTAATCCACCATGCCTTAACAGAGTGAGGTGCGGCTTATGGCACTAGCAGGGCATATCCAGGAACTCTCCGAAAAGCACAGAAAACTCGAACAGCGCATCGAATCCGAAATGGCTCACCCCGATTGGGATGAATCGACGATCGCCGCGCTGAAAAAAGAAAAGCTCCGGCTTAAAGACGAAATCGAGCGGCTGCGAACCAGCCTTCACTGATCGAACAAGCAGGTTTCACGATTTACGCGGCAGCGGATTGCGCGCGGTGCGTCGTGGCAAGCAGCAGCGCCGCCAGTAGCGTGAACACGGCCGCCGCGAAGAATGCCGCGCCCGGAAAATAGACGGGCGCGGCATTGCTCGTGAAATAGCCGAACAGATTGGAGAGGATCGGCGGTGCTGCGACCGACGTTAGGCCGCCGAGGCTCGCGAGCGCGCCCTGCAATTCGCCCTGTTCCGATGGGCCGACCTCTTTCGACATGATCGCGTTGAGCGAAGGCCCCACGAGCCCCATCAACACCCAGACGGCCATCCAGCCATAGAGCATCCAGCCTTCGGTCGCGAAGGCATAGCCGAAGAAGCCGATCGCCCCGCAGGTAAGCCCCAGATAGGCGGATCGCATTTCGCCCAGACGCGGAATGACAATGCGCGTAAGGAAACTGAACACCAGCGCAAGCATCGCGCCCACCGCCATGAGCGAATAACCGACCTGCGCGGGCGACCAGTGGAATTTGAGCATGGTGTAGTAGGTCCACACGACCGGATTGGCGTCGTGCCCCAACCGCATCAACACGATGACACCGAACATCCCGATCAGCATCGGAAAGCGCTTGAGTGCGATAAGCGCGCCCAGCGGGTTGGCGCGCCAGATCTCGAATTTGCGGCGGCGCTCCGGCGGCAGGGATTCCTTGAGCACGATCAAACCGTAGAGCGCATTGCAGAAGGCGATCCCGGCCGAGACATAAAACGGCACGCGCGCCCCGAATTCTCCAAGCAAACCGCCGACCGCGGGCCCGATGACGAAACCGATCCCGAAGGCCGCGCTGACCAGGCCAAAATTCGCTGCGCGCTTTTCCGGCGGACTGACGTCGGCGATATAGGCGTTGGCCGTCGTATAGGCGGCCCCTGCAATGCCTGAAAGGAAGCGCCCCACGAACAGCCACGCGATGGTCGGCGCAAATCCGGTAATGAGATAATCCACGCCCAGCATCGCAAGCGATGCGATTAAGACGGGCCTGCGTCCGAAGCGGTCGCTCAGATTGCCGATCAGCGGCGAGCAGAGGAACTGCATCAGCGCGAACACGAAGAACAACCAGCCACCCCAGCGTGCGGCTTCGCTCATGCCCTGATGGGTGAGTTCGGTGATCAGTTGCGGCGTCACGGGCAGGACGATGCCAAGCCCGATCGTGTCCACGAGCATGCTGATGAAGATGAAGGTCAGCGCGTGGCGGCTCGCCTGCGGCTCCATCACACGCTCTTGGCCATCTCGCGCAGCTTGAACTTCTGGATCTTTCCGGTCGACGTCTTGGGCAGCTCTTTGAACACAACGTGTTTGGGGACTTTGTAGCGCGCGAGATTGTCACGGCAATAGGCGATCAACTCCTCCTCCGTCACGCTCTCAAACCCACGCTTGCGCTCGATAAAGGCGCAAGGCGTCTCGCCCCATTTCTCGTCCGGCCGCGCCACCACGGCGGCAAACATCACCGCCGGATGCTTGATCAGTGTGTCCTCGACCTCGATGGACGAAATGTTTTCGCCGCCTGAAATGATGATGTCCTTCGAACGATCCTTGAGCTGGATGTAACCGTCGGCATGCATCACGCCGAGATCGCCCGAATGAAACCAGCCGCCCGCGAATGATTCCTGCGTCGCCTTCGCATTCT
>CAZTCU010000244.1:0-4663 GCA_964612235.1 uncultured Rhizobium sp. | reverse complement strand
CGCTCACCCAATCGAACACGGGATCGTCGCCTTCCATCACTTGAAGATAAGTCGTTTCCCAGATGTCGAGCGTGCGCGCGAGCGGCGAAAGGATGTCGTAATAGGCCTCGGGTGCGAGAACGCTCGCCTCGCGCACATTGCGCAATTTGGCGGCCCACGGCCCTGATTCCGCCACTTCGCGCATCAGCACATGCGACGGCGCATTGAAATTGCACGGCACCTGAAACGCGAACGTCCCGCCCGGCCGCACGAAGCCGAGCAGACGCGGCAACAACGATCTGTGATCGGGCAGCCATTGATAGGTCGCGTTGGAAAACACCACTTCGTAGGTCGCTTCCGGTGTCCAGCTTGCGAGATCGGCGAGAATCCAACGCGCGGGCACGCCTGAGATGTGCGCCTGTTTCAACATGGCGTCGGAGGAATCCACGCCGTCGATATGCGATCTCGGCCAGCGCGCGGACAGTAGCGCGGTTGAGTTGCCCGGCCCGCAACCCAGATCGGCGACACGCATGGGAGCTTCGTCAGGCACGCGCGCCAGCAAATCCGCGGCAGGCCGTGTGCGTTCGTCGGCATAAGAGAGATATTTTTTCGGGTCCCAGCTCATATCGTTCGATCCGGAATGAAGACGCAGAATTTCGTGCCGCCCGCGCCGGTTTCGCCCAACGTCACATCGCCACCATGCAGCCGCGCCAGATCGCGCGCGATGGAAAGGCCGAGCCCCGATCCGCCCGGCTTGGCGGCGGTCGCAAAAGGCTGGAAGAGCTTCTCCCGCATCGCTTCCGGCACGCCCGGCCCGTTGTCGCAAATCTCGATTCTCACGCCGCCTTTCTCGCGCGCCGCCTGAACCGCAATCGTCCCGTTCTTGCAGGCGTGCAAGGCCTCCGCCGCGTTGCGCACCAGATTCAACAGGATGCGATGCAACTGTTCGGGATCGGCTTCCACCTTCAGCGCCGGATCGACCTTGTTCTCGAACGAGAGCGTCGTTGCCAGTTGCACCGCCTCGCCCACATCGGCCACCACCGGCGCCAGCAGAATGGATTTTCGTTCCGGCGGCCGTTCATCCGCGCGGCCATAGCGCAGCGTGTTGGTCGCAAGCGCAACCGCACGATCGAGCGACGCCACCAGCCGCGGCGTCAGCCGCTTCACCACCGGATCGTCAATGGCCGTGAGGCGTTCCGACGCCAGTTGCGCGCTCGACAATATATTCCTGAGATCGTGCTGGATCTTCGCGACCGCCGAACCGAGCGCCGCCAGCCGCGTCTTCTGCTGCAGCGAGCCATAGATATCGCGCTGCATCGCCGCCAGTTCGCGCTCGGCGATTCCGATTTCGTCGCGCCGTGCCGTGGTGGATACGATGCGCGAAGGATCTTCCGGGTTCTCGCGGAAGCGCACCATGGCGTGCGTGATCCGCGCAAGCGGCCGCACCAGCACGAAATACAAACTCAAAAACACCAGCACCGCCGCCACGATGGAGATCAGCAATCCCACCAGCAAGGTGCGCTCCGAATAAACCAGCAGCGCCGCCCGTATCGGCATCTCGCCCACGATCACTTCCACGGTCTCGGCTTTGGGAATCTGCGTGCGCGAGATGATGCGCAGCATCCGGTCGCCGCCCATGAAAAGGCAATTCGCCGCCTCCTCGATCTCCGGCCACAAACCGGGCCGCGACAGGTCGATGGTGCGATCCAGCCTCTCCGGCATCCCCTGCACCAGGAACAGTTCGCGCTGGTCGTGCCGCTTGAGCATCACCGCGTCCGCGCCCGCGCGCATCAGCAATTGCCGGCGCAGCGAGGAGGAAAACTGTTCGCCGCCGATTTCGGTGAACGGCAGGATCGCGATCTCGGCGGATTCGATGTGGGTGTCGAGCAGCTCGCGGTGATAGCGCGCAATGGTCGGCACCGAGATCACCGCCTCGCTGATCAACACATAAAGAAGCGTGAGCAGCAGCAACCGGCCGGACAGGCTGTGCGCGACGAGCCTGTAGGGCGCTGCCAGCCTTGAGCGGAAAGGGCGAACCATCCAAAGCAAGAAAACAGGCAAGCGATGGAGAAATAAAGCGTCCCCGAGGCCCCTCATGCGGGCCCCGCCGCCCCACGCATGGCTCGCCCACTAGCCCCGGTTGACAGCCTCGCCGCCCCTCCCCTAGAAGCACCGCTCTTTTTGAAGGCCAGAAGCCCATGAAGCGCCCTTTTCAGCCCTCGAAGATCGTCCGCAAACGGCGTCATGGCTTCCGTTCGCGCATGGCCACCGCAGGCGGCCGCAAGGTGCTTGCCCGCCGCCGTGCCCACGGCCGCAAGAAGCTCTCCGCTTAATCCATAAGCCTTTGAATCGGCTGAAGAAACGGGCCGATTTCCTGCGCGCCCAAAAAGGCGTCCGTCAGGTTCGCGGCTCGGTCACGCTCGAAATCTGTGCCAACGACCAGCCCGATCTCCGGGTCGGGTTCACGGCCACCCGCAAGATCGGCGGCGCGGTCGAGCGCAACCGGGCCAAGCGGCGGCTCCGGGCTGCGGCGCAGGCGCTTCTTCCCCTTTATGGGTTAGCGGGCCATGACTATGTTCTCGTTGCCCGCGCTGGCACGTTGACCCGCGACTATCCGGGCCTTCTGGACGACCTGAAGGCCGCCCTGACCCAGGCCCATCAAAGGCTTGGCCCAAAGGACCCCGTTTCCTGATGGCCCGAACGCTTGCGATTGCACTGCTGGCCGCGCCCATCCGGGTCTATCGCGCGCTCATTTCGCCGATGCTGCCGCCGACCTGCCGCTTCGAGCCGACCTGCTCGGCCTATGCGCTGGAAGCGCTTCACGTTCACGGCCCCATCAAGGGCCTCGCACTTTCCGCACGCCGCATCGCGCGGTGCCATCCCATCACCTGGCTCGGCGGTTCGTCGGGCTTCGATCCGGTCCCGAAAAGATAGACATGAACGAAAACCGCAACCTGCTTCTCGCCATCCTGCTCAGCGCCGCCGTGATCTTCGGCTGGCAGTATTTCGTGGCGGCCCCGCAGATGAAGGCCGAGCGCGCCAAACAGGCGACGCTTGCCCAACAGGAAAAGAAGACGCCCGAACTGGGCACGAAGACGAAAGCGCCCAGCGTGGCCGCACCCGTCGCGCGCGAAGCCGCGCGGAAGGACGGCGGCAAGCGCATCGTCATCGACACGCCGACGGTCGACGGCTCGTTCAGCCTGACGGGCGCGCGCTTCGACGACCTGCGCCTGAAGAAATACCGCGAGACCGTCGATCCCAAATCGCCGGAGATCGTGCTGCTCGCCCGGCAATCGACGGCCTATCCCTATTACGCCGTGTTCGGCTGGGTGGCTCCGCCCGGAAACGCCACGCCCGTTCCCGGCGACGACACGCCATGGACGTTGAAAAGCGGCGACAAGCTCTCGCCCGGCCGTCCCGTCACGCTCGAATGGAACAACGGCCACGGCCTGATCTTCACGCGCACCATCGCGGTGGACGATCAATACATGTTCACCGTCAACGACACGGTGAAGAACACGGGCACGCAGGCGGCAACGCTTTATCCCTATGCTTACGTCGCACGTGACGGCCTGCCGCAATCGCAACATTATTGGGTGGTGCATGAAGGCTTCGTCGCCTATGCGGGCAGCGCGAAATACACAAAATACGATGCGTTGAAACCCGACAAGCCGACGGAGACGTTCAACTCCACCGGCGGCTGGGTCGGCATCACCGACAAATACTGGATGGCGACCGTCATCCCGCCGCAAAACGAGGCCTATCAGGGATCGTTCGCGATCTCCCAGTCGAACGGCCGGACCGATTACCAATCCGATTATCGCCTGGACGCGCGGCACATAGCGCCCGGCACAAGCATCAGTGTGAACCAGCGCATGTTCGCGGGCGCCAAGGTGGTGAAGACCTTGCGCGACTACGAAACCAAATACGGCATCCACGGTTTCGATTATGCCATCGACTGGGGCTGGTTCTTCTTCATCACGCGGCCGATGTTCCTGGTGCTTGACGAATTCTACAAGCTGGTCGGCAATTTCGGCATCGCCATTCTCCTCCTCACCATCTCGGTGAAGCTGTTGTTCTTCCCGCTGGCCGATGCCTCCTACCGCTCGATGAGCCGGATGAAGAAGCTGCAGCCCAAGGTCGAGGAAATCCGCACCCGCTTTGCCGAAGACCGCGTGCGCCAGCAGCAGGAGATGATGGAGCTGTACAAGCGCGAGAAGGTGAACCCGGTCTCGGGCTGCCTTCCGATGCTGATACAGGTTCCGGTGTTCTTCTCACTCTACAAGGTGCTGTTCGACACCATCGAAATGCGCCACGCCCCGTTCTTCGGCTGGATCAAGGATCTCTCGGCGCACGATCCCACCTCGATCATCAACCTGTTCGGCCTTCCGCCGTATCAGGTGCCCGTCTTCTTCCACGACCACCTGACGTTCCTGTCCATCGGCATCTGGCCGATCCTGATGGGCTTCACGCAATTCGTGCAGACCAAGCTGAACCCCGCGCCCGCCGATCCCATCCAGGCGCGCATGTTCCTGTTCATGCCGCTGATCTTCACCTTCATGCTGGCGACCTTCCCGGCAGGACTGGTGATCTACTGGACGTGGAACAACCTGCTCTCGATCCTGCAGCAGATCGTCATGATGAAACGCACAGGAACGCCGATCCAGATTTTCGAGGATTTCAA
>CAZTCU010000243.1:0-4700 GCA_964612235.1 uncultured Rhizobium sp. | reverse complement strand
TGGGCGATCTGCGCGTTCATCTTCTCCTGCACCTGAAGCCGCCGGGCGAACGCTTCCACCACGCGCGCAAGCTTGGAGATGCCGACGACCTTCTTGTTGGGCAGGTAGCCGACATGCACGCGCCCGATGATCGGCGCCAGATGGTGCTCGCAATGGGATTCGAAGCGGATGTCCTTCAACACCACCATCTCGTCATAGCCGTCCACTTCCTCGAAGGTGCGCGCGAGATAGGCTTCGGGGTCTTCCGCATAGCCGGAGAACCAATCCTCGAACGCACGCGCCACGCGAGCCGGAGTATCGAGCAGGCCTTCGCGGTCGGGATCGTCGCCCGCCCACAACAGAAGGGTGCGGATGGCGCGCTCGGCCTCGCTCCGCGTGGGGCGCGGGTCTTTTGGTGCGGGCTGGGCCGCGCACAACGCATTGGGTTTCACAATATCGTTCATGGAAATGCCGCCTGGACGTTGGATACGCAGTTTACGCGCAAAGCCCCGTCCGAGATCAACCCGAAGCAGAATAGGGTTTAATGGCCGGTTTAGTGAACTCTGCGCCGCTCATACGGGCTTTCGAGCAGGAAAGCCGGAATTTCGGCTTCGAACTGTTCGCCCCGGAGCTTCTTCATCTGGTAGCACCCGGCCATCGTGCCCGACGCCGTCGGCAGGGGGCAGCCGCTCGTATATTCGAAACTCTGTCCCGGTTCGAGCACGGGCTGCGCGCCCACCACGCCCGGCCCGCGCACTTCCTGCACGCGCCCGATCGCATCGGTGATGTGCCAGTAGCGCGAAATCAGTTGCACGGTTTCCTTCCCGCGGTTCTCGATGGTGATCGTGTACGACCAGAGAAATTTGCCTTCGTCGGGTTCCGACTGGTCTTCGAGATAGGCGGGTTTCACCGCCACGCGGATGTCGTGCGTGACGCGTTCGTAAAGCGGGCCGGTGGTGCTCATGCGGTAATATTCGAGTGCGCCGACGTGCTTTGCAAGCCGGATCGGCACTTGCGTTAACAGATTAATGTCGCGGGTTCACCGCGATTTCTGTGTTAACGGAATTGGCAATAAAGCATTCCTCGTGCGACAGGTGGTGCAATTCGTCGAGCATCGCCGCGCTTACGGTCACGCCGGAAGAAAATGTCACGCGCGGCGAAAGCGTGGCGCGCGCCACCCACAATTTTCCTTTCGGGCCTTTCTCCAAGAAACCCACGGCATCGTCCTCATAGGCATCGACGCTCAACCGCTTGCGGGCGCAGATCGCGAGAAATGTCAGCATGTGACAGCTCGAAAGCGACGCCACATAGGCTTCTTCCGGATCGACGCGATCGGCATCGCCCTTGAATTCCGGCGCGGAAGAGGCGGGCAGCACGATCCTGCCGTGCTTGAAGCGCATCTCATGGGCGCGGTTATAGGTGTCGTAGGTGTGTTCGGCGCTGGTGCGTTTCCAGGCCACGCTTGCGTGATGTTCGGACATGCTGCCTCCACGAAGAGGTCATCATAGCGCAGCAAAGCATGCGCGAGCCGTGAGGTCCGCGCATGGCTGCTCAAACCTGCGCGAGGGCCCCTTCGAGGTCTTCGCAGATATCGGCGGTGTCTTCGAGCCCCACCGAAAGCCGCAGCATCCCGTCATTGATGCCCATCGCGGCGCGCGCCTCCGGTTTGACCTTGTTGTGCGTGGTCGTCGCGGGATGGGTTATCAGGCTCTTGGCGTCGCCCAGATTGTTGGAGATGTCGATCAGTTTCAGCGCGTTCTCGAACCGGAATGCCTCTTTCTTGCCGCCGTCGATCTCGAATGCCACCCCGCCGCCGCCTGCATCCATCTGCGTGCGGGCCAGATTGTGCTGCGGATGGTCGTCGCGGAAGGGATAGAGCACGCGACGGACCTTGTTCGACTTCGCCAGGAAATCGGCAATGGTCTGCGCGTTGGCGCTATGGGCGCGCATCCGTAGATCGAGCGTCTCGAGGCTCTTCAGGTGCAGCCACGCATTGAACGGACTGATCGAAGGTCCGGTGTTGCGAATGAAGCTCTGCAGATGATCGTTGAGGAAATCCTCCTTGCACAGGATCACGCCGCCCAGCGCGCGGCCCTGGCCGTCGATATATTTGGTCGAGGAATGCACCACGATGTCGGCGCCGAATTCCATCGGCCGCTGCAGCGCCGGGGATGCGAAGGCATTGTCCACCACAAGGCGTGCGCCCGCATCATTGGCAATCTTGGAAATCGCCTTCATGTCGCAAATGGCAAGCGTCGGATTGGCCGGCGTCTCCAGGAACAGCATCCTGGTCTCGGGCTTGACCGCGCTTTTCCATTCGGAAGCGTCGCACCCGTCCACCAGCGTATGGGTGATGCCGAAGCGCGGCAGGATTTCCTCGATCACGTGGCGGCAGGCGCCGAACATGGCCTTGGCGCCGATCACATGATCGCCCTGCCTGAGCGCACTCAGGAACGTCGCCGAGACCGCCGCCATACCGCTGGCCGTCGCGCGCGCAACCGGCGCGCCTTCCAGCGCCGCCATGCGTTCCTCGAACATGCTGACGGTGGGATTGCCGAAGCGGCTGTATTGATAGCCGGGCGACGCGCCGGTGAAACGGCCTTCGGATTCCTCGGCGGATTCGTAGGCATAACCCGACGTTAAAAACAGTGCTTCGGAGGTTTCCTGAAACGGCGAGCGCGTCTGCCCGCCCCGCACGGCTTTCGTGCGGGGCCGCCATTTGCCGGGTTTCTTGTGCGTGGCCATGGGCCCGCGTCTTGCCGCCTTGCCGCTCGGGGGTCAAGCCGCCTATCGTCGCTGGGCTCCCGAAAAGGCTCGACCAGCACAGATGAACACCATCGGCCACCATTCCGCGCTCATCTATGTGATGGTGGTGATCTCGGCCTCCGACGGCGTGATGAGCGAACGCGAATTGAAGACCATCGGCCAGCTCGTCAAGACGCTGCCTGTGTTTCAGGATTTCGAGGAACATCGTCTGGCCGCGGTCGCCAAGGATTGCGCGGCGCTGCTGCAGGAGCCCGAAGGCATTCACGCGGTGCTGGGCCTGATCAAGGCGGGTTTGCCTGCGCATTTGCGCGAGACGGCATTCTGGCTGGCGCTGGAAGTGGCGCTCGCCGACAGCCGCGTCATGCTCGAGGAAATCCGCGTGATCGAAAACCTGCGCCGCGAGCTTGGCCTCGACCGGCTCACCGCCGCCGCCATCGAGCGCGGCGCGCGGGCGCGCTATCAGGTGGCCTGACGGCATTGAAACGCCTTTACATCCTGCGCCACGCCAAGGCCGTGCCCGCCGAACCGTCCGTCGACGATTTCGCCCGCGGGCTCGCCGCCCGCGGTCATGCCGACGCTGCAAAGCTCGGTGTTTGGCTGGCAGAAAACGACCTGCAGCCCGCCTTTGTTCTGTGTTCTCCGGCGCGCCGCACAGTCGAAACCTGGCAGGACGTTTCGCAAGCCTTCGTCAAACCGTCCGAGGCGCTATTTCCGCCTGCGCTTTATCTCGCCTCGTCCAACCTCATCTTTGCCGAATTGCGCAAGGCGCCGGCCAAACCCGAAAGTCTGATGGTCATCGGGCATAATCCGGGGTTGGAGTCGCTCGCACTGCATCTCGTGAAGCGGCCCAAGAGCGACAAGGCGAAGGATCGCGTGCGCGCGATGGCCGAAGGTTTTCCCACCTGTGCGCTCGGTATCTTCGAATTCGATATAGAGAAATGGAAGGAGCTTGCCTTTGGCGAAGGCGAACTCACCCATTTTATCCGGCCGAAAGATTTGAAGGGTTAGCCCGCGACGCTGCGTGTCCTGACCGCGAGCCGAGTCCAGGCAAACGCCGCTTCCGGAATGGGCTCGCCCATCAGCCGCACCGTGCGTTCGGCCACCAGCCGCCCGCCCAGCCGCTCATAGAAGAAACGCGCCGGGTTCTTCGCGTGCGCCCAGATGATGCAGGAGGAAAATCCGCGCCGGCTAAGGTCTGCGAATGCGCCCGCCAAAAGCGCGCGGCCCACGCCTTCGCCGTAGAAAGCCGGATCGACATAGAGCGTGTAGACCTCGCCATCCGGTCCCAGATCCGGATCGCGCGAGCGCCCGAAACTTGTCATCCCCACCACGCCATGGCGCTCGTGCCGCGCCACGAACACGGCCTCGCGCGCGGCGATCGCGGCGCGCCAGCGCGCCGTCTGGCCGTTCTGTGTCATGGCCGTCAGAAGAGCGGTTGGAACTGTGCCTGCATACGCGTCGTGCCACGAGGCGATATAGACGCGCGCTATCCCGTCCGCGTCGTCCCCGCGGGCCTGGCCGACATGAATGGCGAAGCTCTCCACCTGCGAAGCTTGCCGCTCTGGTGGCGCGGCGGCAAGCGGAACCCGCCGAAAACAAAAACGGCGCCCGAAGGCGCCGTTTTCGCATTCGATGTCGTTTCGCTTAGGCCTTGCGGCGGCGGCGAACGAGACCCAGACCGGCCAATCCGGCGCCGAACAGGCTCAGAGTGATCGGTTCGGGAGACGGGATCGTCTGGTTGAAGGAGATGTTGTCGATTTCAAATGCATGTTCGCTGCTGGTTGCAACGACGCGATTGAAGGCGACATCCGAGTTGATGCTCACATAGAACGTCCCGGCCGCGCCCTGATCGCCATTGGCGAACGCGGTCACATCGCTACCAGTGAGCGTGCCAACCAGGTTGTTGCTGCTGTCATAAAATTCCAGCGTGTTGTAGGTGTCCACGGAACCCCACA
>CAZTCU010000242.1:0-4706 GCA_964612235.1 uncultured Rhizobium sp. | reverse complement strand
GGATCGAACGGTTCTGCTTGAGGCTGATGTCGTCTTTCAGGATCAACTGCAGCGGCGTTCCGGCGAGCGGATAGCGGTCGACCGTGTTGAGCTTGCGGTTCTGCACATAGATGGAGCTGCCGTCGCAAAGAACGAGCGTGGGGTTCGGTGCGTCGTATTCGAAACGGATCCTGCCGGGCTTGTCGATGTAGATCTTGCCGCCGGTCACGTCGCCATTGGGATTGATCTGCGAGAAGCCGCCTTCGACGGCGTGCATGCCGTTCAGATAGGCGCTGATCTTTTCGAGATCGCCGCGCTGTTCGGCATTGAACGTCGGACGGGCTTCCGGTGCGGGCTGGCCCGCGCCCTGAAGCATCGGACTCGCGAGCAGCAAAAGCAGAAATGGGATCGCGCGGCGCATGACGCTTTGTACTCGCGCTTTATGGCGGAAAGAAGTGGTCTTCAGGCCGCTTCGGGGCAGGGAAGGCGCGGGGAAAGCCCGTCGACGATCAACTGCATCACGCCTTCGAGTTCCTGTTCGAGCTTAGGCAAGGTTAGCTTGGACCAGAGCTGCGGATAACGGAATTTCATCACCGCGGCCTGGATCATCTCGGCGGTGGTTTCGATAGGACAACCGCAGCTTTGGAATTCGCCCTGTTTGAGGCCGCTCTCCAGCACCTTGACGATGATCTTGCGTTCGTTGGCGAGCATCCAATTGGCGAATTCGGGGCGTTCGCGCGAAATGATCAGCGCGATCTCATAGGCGCGCGGATCGCTTTCGAGCTTGTGATAGGTGCGGCGCAGTTCTTCGAACAGCAGATCGTGGAGGCGCTCGCGCGCCGTCTTGCCGGGCGCTTCGGCGAGGAGCGCGAGATGGCCGAGATGGTTTTCGAAATCCTGGGTGGCGATGTATTCGGCGATATCGAGCTTGCCGGGAAAGAAGCGGTAGAGGTTGCCCGGCGACATCGAACAGTCGGTGGCGACTTCGGCCATTGTGGTCTTCGCATAGCCGAAATGCGAAAACCGCTTCTTCGCGGCTTCCACAATCTGCGTGCGGACGTCTTCTTTTTCGGCCATGAACGTTTCACTCCACCGGACAAGTCTTCTTATCTCCAAGGATTATAGGGGGTATTTCTGAATATTCAACAAATCGTTCAATCTTTTCGGAAGACAGGAAATGGCTTCTGAAACAAAGCCTTACGAGAATATCGCAGTTGTGGGGGCGGGCGCATGGGGAACGGCGCTGGCACTGGTGGCCGCGCGCGGGGGGCGGAACGTGACGCTCTGGGCGCTCGAGCCCGAAGTGGTGCACGAAATCGGCACAACCCACGTAAATGGGCGCTACCTGCCGGACATTCAACTGCCTGCCAACATTGTGGCCACCACAGACATGGCCGAGGTGGCGAAGACCGACGCCATCCTGATGGTGGCGCCGGCCCAGCATCTGCGCGCGACGCTGAAGAGACTCCGGCCACATCTTCGGAAAGCCACGCCGATTGTGCTCTGCGCCAAGGGCATCGAACGCGGCACAGGACAATTGCTGACCGAAGTACTTCAGGCGGAAGCGCCGGACTGCGAACCGGCGATGCTCTCCGGTCCATCTTTCGCACGGGATGTGGCGCTGGGCCTGCCGACAGCGGTGACCATCGCCGCCAAACCGGAAATCGCCGCGCGCCTGCAGGCGACGATGGCGCATGGCACCTTCCGCCCCTATGCGAGCGACGACATTGTGGGCGTTGCGCTGGGCGGGGCTGCAAAGAATGTCTATGCGATCTGCTGTGGGATGGTTGCGGGCATGAATCTTGGCGAGAGCGCGCGCGCAGCCTTGCTCGCGCGCAGCTTCGCGGAATTGAGCCGGCTCGGCGAAGCGTTGGGCGCGCGCACCGAAACTTTGATGGGGCTTTCGGGATTGGGCGATCTGGTGTTGACCGCGACCAGCCCCACTTCGCGCAACTATGCGGCAGGGCTTCAACTCGGCAGGGGCGAGACGTTGAAGGCTCTCACAGCACCCGGAAAGCCGCTTGCCGAAGGCATCGAGACCGCGCCCGCACTGGTGGCGCGCGCAAAGCGGCAGAACGTCGAATTGCCGATCGCCGAAACGATGGCGGCAATCCTCGACGGAACGCTTTCGCTTGGCGATGCGGTTCCGCGGCTGATGGGACGGCCGCTCAAAAGCGAATAGAATCGGAAAGGGAGAAAGAAATGCTGTTTGCGATCACCTCGCTCGACAAACCGGATTCGATGGCATTGCGCATGGCCACGCGCGAGAAACACCTGGCCTATGGCAAGGACAGCGCGGAAGGCGGTCAATTGCGGTTGGGCGGACCGTTTCTCGACGGAAACGGCAACATGATCGGGAGCTTCATCATCCTCGAAGCCGACAGCCTAGAAGCCGCCGAACGCTGGGCTGCGAACGACCCTTATACGAAGGCGGGATTGTTCGCCTCTTCCATCGTGCGGCCGTGGCGGGCGACGATCAACAATTGCGAAGCCAAGCTCTGAAGGAAACTCCCGATGAATTACTGGCTGTTCAAGACCGAGCCCGAGACCTTCTCGTGGGAGATGCAAAAGAAGCGCGGCGCGAAGGGCGAGCCGTGGAGCGGCGTGCGCAATTTCGCCGCCGCCAAGCACATGAAGGCGATGAAGAAGGGCGATCTCGGCTTCTTCTATCACACGGGCGACGAGAAGCAGATCGTCGGCATCGTCGAGGTGATCGCCGAATACAAACCCGATCCGACGGACGAGACGGGCAAGTTCGGACTTGTCGATGTGAAAGCGGTGAAGGATGTGCCAAAGCCCGTGACCTTGGCCCAGGTGAAGGCCGATCCGAAGCTGAAGGACATTGTTCTGGCGCGCGAGCCGCGGCTTTCGGTGCAGCCGGTTACACCCGCCGAATGGAAACATATCTGCAAGCTGGGCGGCGTGAAGGGCTGATCGCGCCTCTCAATTCTGACGCTGGTAGAGCACCGAGCCGTCGTCCTCGGCGATGCTGTAGATGCTGACGCATTGATCCTTCGCGACGTCCTCGCAAACGATGTCGACAGCGATAGAATATTTGGCTTTGCCCGTTGCGGCGTCGCAGATGTAGCGGCCTTCCTGATCGGTCTGGCGCGGATCGGGATCGGCAAGGCGGCCGTCATTCGGCAGCACGCCGAAATTCTTCGCATTGGCGAGCGCGGTACGGCAGACCTGCGAGGGATCGTTCAATCCATTGGCCACCTCGTCGGAAGGCGGCGCCGGTTCCGCGACTTGCGTCTGATCGGGCACCACGGCGTGTTGCTTATTTCCGAAAGTGAGAAAGGCCGCGACCGCAATCGCGATCACGAAGCCGCCGATCACCACGAAAAGACTTATCTTCCATTCGCGCTCCAGTGCGCGGATGCCGGGGTGTTCCGTGTTCATGCCGGGAAATGCGTCCCCACCTGCCCGCGAAAAAGGTAACGGCTTTCACGACTTTTCGCCAGCCCTCAGGCGACAGTCGCCTCGAAAGCGCCGAAGCCCAGAAGAATGATCGACAGGAAGGTGAGGTAGAGCGCGATGTTGAAGCGGGCACCGCGCAACGAAGCAAGGCGCGCGGTTTGCGCAATGGATTCGATTTCCAACTGCGCGGGATCTTCGACGGCGGGCGAACTCGCCATATAGGTGGTGCGCAGATTTGTCATGACGATAAGCGCCGCGAGCACCAACATGAGAGTAGAGGCAAGAACCGCCGCCTGCGGCCAGCCATGCTCGATGCCGTATGTGTCCACCACAATGAAGATGGCCTGCGCGGCCAACAACGCGCCCGATTTCTGCGTGATGTGCGAGAGGTTTTCGTTCATCACGGCGCGCATCGTGGACGCATCGCGGAACCGCAAATAGAGCGCGATCTCCTCGCGCTGACGAGCGGCGGAGAGGGGCATGCCGACGATCTTCTCGAACAACGACGCCATTCCCCGCCCCTTCGCCTTTATTTCATCGTGGGGATATTGAAATCCGGATTCTCGCGCACGCCGCCCTTGGGCCAGCGGGCGGTGACGGTTTTGACCTTGGTGTAGAAGCGCACGCCTTCGGGGCCGTGCACGTTGACGTCGCCGAAAGCCGAACGCTTCCAGCCGCCGAAGGTATGATAGGCGAGCGGCACGGGGATAGGGATGTTGATACCCACCATGCCGACCTGCACCTTGGCCGCGAATTCGCGCGCGGAATCGCCGTCGCGGGTGAAGATGGCGACGCCGTTGCCATATTGGTGCTTGGTGGGAAGCGAAATGGCTTCGTCGAAATCTTTCGCGCGCGCGATCTGCAGCACGGGGCCGAAGATCTCGTCCTTGTAGGATTGCATGTCCGGCCTGACGTGGTCGAACAGCGATCCGCCCATGTAGAAGCCCTTTTCATAGCCCTGCAATTTGAATCCGCGTCCGTCGACGAGGAGTTTCGCACCTTCCTTCACACCCATCTCGATATAGGAGGCGACCTTGTCGCGGTGGGCAGCGGTGACCATCGGGCCGTAATCGGCGTCAGGATCGGTGGGAGGCGCGACGCGCAAACTTTCGACGCGGGGCTTGAGACGTTCGACCAGCGCATCGGCGGTTTTCTGGCCGACCGGCACGGCCACCGAAATCGCCATGCAGCGTTCGCCCGCCGAGCCGTAGCCCGCGCCGATCAATTCGTTCGTCACCTGATCGAGATCGGCATCGGGCATGATGATGGCGTGGTTTTTCGCTCCGCCCATCGCCTGCACGCGCTTT
>CAZTCU010000241.1:0-4795 GCA_964612235.1 uncultured Rhizobium sp. | reverse complement strand
CGCATCCAGGCTGACACGCACCCAGCTGCCATTACGCTCACCGGCCACAACCTGCGATCCGGCCTTCAGCGTTGTGATGACGGCATCCGATGTCGACGGACCCGAGCGCACATTCACCGAGCGCAACACCGTTGCCTTGGGTACGACGACGGCCACAGGTGCAATGGGTTTCGCAGGTGCTGCGATCTGTTGTGGCTCTGCGGGCTGCGTATTCGAAGGCCAGATGAAGAAGAACGCGACAACGGCTGCGGCGGCAAGTGCGGCGGCGATAGCTCCACTGACGATGAGACTCTTGTTGCTGCTGTCTTTGTCTCCCGCCCTCTGACGGCGTTCGACAAAACCGCCTTTGATGATGCGCGTGTCGGTGGGACTGACGACATCGACCGACGCGGCATTGGTGAGAAGCTGATAGGCATCCATCGCCAGACGATCGAGCGCCTGGTCGGCGGCGGCGCGCGCATCGGCCAGCGGCTTCGGCGCGGAATAAGGCGCGTCCTGCGGAGGCGGTTCGAATTCCGGCATCGGACGGTCTTCGGCGTTGCCCGCGATATCGACGCTCACCGCTTCTTCCGGCGGGCGCGGGGGCGGCAAACGTCCGGCACGGCGTTCGGCGGCTAGCGATTGTTCCAGCGCCTTGCGGGATTCTTCCTGCCATTCGGCGCGCGCGGCGGCGAGCTTGGACGTTTCCGAGGCCTTCCACATCTTCTGCGCCTTGGCGAGTTCGGCTTCCGCCTGCTTTTGCCAGCGCTCGTAGGAGCGTTCGGCAAACAGGCGCGATTGGGCGAGTTCTTCTTCGCGTTCGGCAAGCTGGGCCTGCAGCTGCGTGACCTCGCCCTTCACCCGGCGCACCTGGATATCTTCATTCTCGTGCAGTTCTTCGAGCTGGCGTTCGGTCGCGTTGATGCGGGCGATGGCCTGGGTGAGTTCGAGTTCGCGGTCGGCGAGCGTGGTTTCGAGAATGGCAGCGTGTTCGCGCAACTGGCGCAGTTCGGTTTCCGCTTCGCTGCGCGCGGTTTCGGATTCGGTGAGCGCGGAGCCCGCCTGGTCGCGCAGCCGCTGTTCGACGACGGCGATCTTCGTGGCTTCCGATGCACGCCAGTTCTTTTCGGCATCGGCGAGTGCCGCCTTGCCTTCTTCGCGCACACGGTCGGTCTTGGCGCGCGCATCTGCAAGCGCCGTGTCGCGTTCGGCAAGCTTGCCCTGCGCGTTGGCTAGTTCGGTGCGCAAGCGCACCAGTTCGACCGCGCTTTCGTCGCGCGCGGCCTGGGCTTGCGCGCGCGCTTCGGAAACCGTTTTCGAAGACTTTTCCTTCCACTGAACTTCCGCCGTCATCAACCTGTCGGCTTCGCGCGCCTTCCAGGTTGCTTCGGCCTTTGCCAACGTGGCATCGGTTTCGGCCACCCAGCGCTCGCGTGCTTTCGACAGGGCGGCATCCAGCTCGGCCTTTGCCTGTGCCCGGGCATCGGCGAGCATCTTCGTGGAGGTTTCCTGCCATTGAACTTCCGCCGTCATCATGCGGTCGGATTCTCGCGTCTTCCACACCGCTTCGGCCTTCGCGAGCATTTCGTCGGCTGTCTTGCGCCCGCGTTCCAGTGCGTCTTTCACCGCAAGCTGGGCCTGGGCCAATTCCTTGTCGCGGTTGACGAGCTTGCTTTGCAGGGCGCCGGTTTCATCGCGCAGGCGGCGCAGTTCGGCATCGTTCTCCGCCTTGCCCGTTTTGACGTGGTTGTGCGCTTGCGCCAGTTCCTTTTCGCGATTGGCCAGTCTGGCTTGCGTCGAGGAAAGTTCGTCGCGCAGACGGCGGAGTTCGGCGTCGATTTTATCGTTGCCGGATTTCGCCTGTGCCTGCGCATCTGCGAGCGCCCTGTTCGCCTTTTCCTGTGCGCGCGCTTCTACGGCGGCAAGGCGCGCGGCCTCCGCTTCTTTCCATTCCTTCTGCGCCTTGGCGACGGCAGCTTCGATCTCCTGCCGGCTCGGACTTGGTATCTTGCCGGTGTTGGCCTGCGCCAATTCGGCATCGCGCTCGGCAAGCAAGTTCTGCATCGCCAGCAATTCGTCGCGCAGGCGACGCAATTCGATGGCATCGCCATGCTCACGCACCCCCTTCGAGGACGCGCGTTGTTTCTCTGCGGCGTGCTCGACCTCGGCACGCCATTTCGCTTCTGCGGCGGCAAGGCGGCGTTCCTCTTCCGCCTTCCATTCGCGCCTTGCTTCGGCGAGCACGGCCGCACTTTCCTGCTGCCAGCGCGCGCGTTCCTTGTCGATATCGATGCCAGAATCGTTTCTGGATTTCTGTTTCTGCTCGGCCTGCCAGGCAGCCCAGCTTTTTTCGAGATTGGCGGCCGCCTCGGCTTTCACCTTGGCGATCTTCTCGTCCATCTCGGCTTTCCACGCCGCGCGCGCTTCGATCAATTCGGCATCGATGGTGCCGGGCGGGAGCCTGCCGGGCATGGCCGATTTCGCGCGCGCTTCGTTGAGCTCGGCTTCGCGCATCGACAGCGTGGATTTCACCCGCGTCAGTTCTTCGATCAGGCGGCGTAGTTCTTCGTTGCTGATATTGGCGAGGTCGATCTCGCCCAATTCCTCGCCGCCGAATTCCACCGGCAGTTCGCGCACCGCAATGGTCGAGGCGTCGCCGTCATCCAGCGTGATGATGCGCACCGAAAGCACGGGGCGCGGATCGGTGCCTTCGGGGGCGAGATATTCGAGATCCTCCAACTCGTCCATCATCAGCGAGTAGGAGCGATCGCCGTTGTTACGGCCCGCGGACAGGCGCGCCTGCATCGGAAGCTTCTCGACGCGAACCGTCAGGCGCCCGCGTTTCTTGAACGGCGCGAGCAGCGGCAAGATTTCGAGCGGGACGCCGCGCAACTCCTCCGACGGAGAAGACGCGCGTGCGAGCGCGCCCACTTCGACGTGGCGTGACGTCTTCTTGGCAAACTTCGTCGCGCGCTGCGCCATCTGCGCAAAAGCCCCACTTCACGCCGCCTTCTTCGCGGTCGTTGGCTCATACTGCAACAAAATCCGATGCCAGCCGCTTACTGGTGGGGTCGGAATTTGTAGAAAGTTTTAGCGATTTACAAAACGGTAACGTTCGCAACCTTGTTGCGCCGGGGCTATCAGGCGTTTTGCGAAAGCACCTGTCCCGCAAGATATAGCGAGCCGCATATCAATATGCGGGGCGCGGGTTCCTTCGGGCGCGATCGGGTCCAGGCGTCGACCTGCATCATGGCGTCTTCCAGATCGTCCGCCGGGGAGGCCTCGAGACCGGCTTGGCGCGCGGCGTCGTATAGCGCCCCGGAGCCTTGGGCAGCCGGTTCGCCCTCGATGGGAACCGTGGTGACATGCCGGGCAAGGCCGGTGAACGCCGCGAAATAGCCCGCCGCATCCTTCGTGCGCAGCATTCCGCAGATCAGATGCAGCGGACGTTCGGCGCGATCTTCGAGATCGGCGATGGCGCGCGCGATCGCTTGCGCGCCGTGCGGATTGTGACCGCCGTCAAGCCAGACTTCCGAACCTTTCGGCGCCATGGAAACCACGGGGCCGCGCGTGAGGCGCTGCAGGCGTGCGGGCCATTCCACCGTGCGCAAGCCTTTTTCGATTGCGGCGTCATCGCCCCAATCCTTGTTGGCGTGACGCAGCGCGGCGATGGATGTGGCGGCGTTTTCGATCTGGTGACGGCCGATCAGTTTGGGCAGCGGCAGATCGAGCAGGCCGTCCATGTCCTGATAGACCATCCGCCCATGCTCCTGATGGGCGAAGAAATCCTGACCGAAGGCGATCAGCGGCGCGTTCAGCGCGTCGGCCCGTCGCGTGATGACGTCGCGCGGAATGTCGTCCTGCGCGCTGACGATCACAGGGATGCCGGGCTTGATGATGCCCGCTTTCTCGGCGGCGATATTGGCAAGCGAGGTTCCCAAAAATTCCGCGTGATCGAGGCCGACGGGCGTGATGATGGCCGCTTGCGGATGCGCGATGACATTGGTGGCGTCGTATTTTCCGCCCAACCCCACTTCAAGAACGAGCGCATCGGCGGGATAGCGCGCGAAGGCAAGGAAGGCGGCGGCGGTCGTGATTTCGAAGAATGTGATGGGTGCGCCATCGTTCACGCGCTCGCATTCTTCCAGCGTCGAGGAAAGTTCGTCTTCGGTGATGAGACGGCCCGCAAGGCGAATACGTTCGTTGAAATGGACGAGATGGGGCGAGGTGTAGACATGGACCTTCAACCCCTGCGCTTCCAGCATCGCGCGGGCGAACGCACAGGTCGATCCCTTGCCGTTGGTACCCGCGACATGCAGCGTCGGCGGCAGGCGCAATTCGGGATGGCCGAGATCGGCGAGCAGACGCTGGATGCGATCCAGCACCAGGTCGATCTTCTTGGGATGCAGCGACAGCAGGCGTTGAAGGATCAGGTCGCTTTGCGCGGCCACGCTCATGCGCGCACGCGCAACGCCGTGCCCGTGACGGTTTGCGCAGGCTGGCGCGATTTGGGCTTCGGCCTCTTCATCAGGATATGGACAATGCGCGAAAGCGTGGGGCGCATCTCGTGGCGATGCACGACCATATCCACCATGCCGTGATCGCGCAGATATTCGGCGCGCTGGAAACCTTCCGGCAGTTTCTCGCGGATCGTCTGTTCGATCACACGCTGGCCGCTGAAGCCGATGCGCGCACCGGGCTCGGCGATATGAACGTCGCCCAGCATCGCGTAAGACGCGCTGACGCCGCCGAAGGTCGGATCGGTGAGCACCACGATGTATGGCAGGCCCGCTTCGTTGAGCATGGTCACCCCGAT
>CAZTCU010000240.1:0-4805 GCA_964612235.1 uncultured Rhizobium sp. | reverse complement strand
AAGGCGAAGGATTCAAGGTCGCGATGCAGGTGCTGGATCGCGGCCGTCTGCACATCTCCGGCGTCTGTGTCGGCGTGGCCGAACGCCTGATCCGCGAATGCGTGAATTACGCGCGTGAACGCGAACAGTTCGGCCAGCGCCTCGGCGATTTCCAGCTTATCCAGGCGATGCTCGCCGATTCCAAGACCGAAGCTTACGCCGCGCGCTGCATGGTGCTCGACGCAGCCAAACGCCGCGACGCGGGCGAGAACGTCACGCTCGAATGCGCGGCCGCCAAATATTTTGCCTCCGAAATGGTGGGCCGCGTGGCCGACCGCGCGGTGCAGATCTTCGGCGGCGCGGGCTATGTCGCCGATTACGGCATCGAACGCTTCTACCGCGACGTGCGCATCTTCCGCATCTACGAAGGCACCAGCCAGATCCAGCAACTCGTCATCGCGCGCAACCTTCTGCGCGGCGATTGATGGCGGACGGCACACGAAAGCTCTCGCGTCTGCTCAAGGAAGTCCGCGCCTGCCGCGTCTGCGCGCCATACTTGCCGCACGAGCCGCGCCCCATCATCCGCGCCAGCATGAGCGCGAATCTCTGCATCGTCGCGCAGGCGCCGGGCCTGCGCGTGCATGAAACGGGATTGTCCTTCAACGATCCATCGGGCGACCGCCTGCGCGAGTGGCTCGGCATGGATCGCGAAACCTTTTACGACGAGAAACAGGTCGCCATCGTCGGTATGGGTTTCTGCTTTCCCGGCTACAACGCGAACGGCCACGACCTGCCGCCGCGAAAAGAATGCGCGCCGCTCTGGCATCCGCCACTGTTTTCGACCTTGCCGGAATTCCCGCTCACCCTCCTCATCGGTACCTATGCGTTGAAACGCTATCTGGGCGCGCGACAGAAGGAGAACATGACCGAAACCGTCAGGGCTTGGCGCGAGTTCACGCCACGTTATATTCCCCTGCCGCATCCTTCGTGGCGCAACAATGCGTGGCTCAAGAACAATCCATGGTTTGGCGAAGAGTTGCTCCCATACTTGCGAAGGCGTGTGCGGCGTGTGTTGTCGCGTTGATCGCGGCCTGCGCGCCCACGCTCGCGCCGCGCGGGACGGATAATTTGCCGCCCGCCATCGCGAGCGACGCATTCATCACGCGCGATGGCCTGCATCTGCCCGTCCGCCATTGGGATGCGAAAGACCCTAAGGCGATCATCGTCGCGCTTCACGGCATGAGCGACTATTCCAACGCTTTCGCGATCCCCGCCCCCTATCTCGCCGATCACGGCATCAGCGTCGTCGCCTACGATCAGCGCAGCTTCGGCCGCGCCCCCAATCCCGGCATATGGCCCGGCGGCGATACGTTGCGCGGCGATCTCCACGATATCGTCGACGTGGTGCGCGCGCGCCATCCGAACATTCCCGTAATCGTGCTCGGCGAAAGCATGGGCGGCGCTGTGGTGCTGTCCGCGCTCGCCTCCGACCGCAAACCCAATGTCGATGGCGTGATCCTGGTCGCCCCCGCCGTCTGGGCGCGTCAGGACATGCCGCTTCTTTATCGTGTCGCGCTGTGGACCGTCTCCCATCTCTTCCCGTCGATGACGGTCTCAGGCAAAGGCCTCAAGATCTGGCCGTCCGACAATATCGAGATGCTGCGCGCGATCTCCCGCGATCCTCTGTTCCAGAAACAGACCCGTTCCGACGCCGTCTGGGGCCTCGTCAATCTGATGGATGCCGCCCGCCACGCGCCGGAGAAACTCTCGAATCCGCCGCCGATCCTCCTCGTCTATGGCGCGAAGGACCAGATCATCCCCGCCAAACCCACCAAGGCCGTGATCGCTGCATTGGGCGACCGCGCCGAAGTCCACGAATATCCGAACGGCTATCACATGCTGCTGCGCGACCTCGGCCGCGAAGCGCCGCTGAAGGATATCGTGGGCTGGGTAGGGAAGATCGAGAAGACCAAACCCTCTCCCTGATAAGAACCGCGTTTGCGCGAAGCGCCATAAACGATCTCACGCGGAGCCGCGGAGTGCGCGGAGGATTGGTTGCTCCGCGCACTCCGCGGCTCCGCGAGCCCTCAAATTTTTGCGTGGAAGGGTGAGGATTACGACCCGGCCTTCAAATTCGCCGTCATCTCCGTCATCCGCGCCGTCAGCTTCTTGACGTCGTTGTTGTGGCTGGAGAGGAAGCCCTGGATATCGTCGCGCTGGGCCATGCCGAACCAGACGCCCGCGATGCTTGCGTCCACGACGCCATATTTGTCGCCCTCGTTCAGCACGCGGAACAGCACGGTGACGGGATCGGGGTCCGGCACGCCCGACGCGGGCACCAGGACCGCCGTCACCAGATGATCGGTGGGGCTGCGCTCGGTCGAACCCGTGACCTTCAGGCTTTGTCCGCCATAGCCGCCAAGCTGCGAAGAATATTTCGCCTTGGTGAAGGCTTCGAACGCCGTGGCGAACGCCTCCACATCTTCGGGCGCCGCCGTTTTCGCGACATTGCCCAGGCAGAACAGCGCCAGCCTGTGCGTGTTCATGATGGAACCCAGGAGCTCTTCCACCTGCGCGCGGCGCTGGGCTTCGGTCAGCGAGGTGTCTTTTAGAATCTGAACACCGCGATCCACACCTTGTTGAACGAAAGTTTCAGCCGGCGTGGCAGCCATCGCCCCCGATGAAGATGCCGCGGATGCGAAAAGGGCGAGCAGGCCGAACGCCACAAGCCCGCGAATGACGGAAACCATAGCCCCAACGACCCCCTGAATTCTTGTTTCTCATGCAAGCAGATTTTTTCCGCGCGCGCGACCCAAAAAAAGTTTTTGATGAACGCTGGGGGTGAGGCGCATTGCTGCGTCTTCGTTGGCAGGGGCACGCCGCCCCGTTTAAGACGAGTTCGATGGGGCAGGCTGGGGAGAACATGAACGCGCAGCCGCCGGAATTGGCCGGCGGCATCGTCATGCGCGAACTGTTCGACCGTTACCGGCCCGCGCTTTACGCCTATTTCCTGCGCCGCACGCGCCAGCCCGCCGACGCCGAAGACCTGACGCACGATGTCTTCCTGCGTCTCACCCGCCTCGATCCCGCAACCGAAATCCTCAATATCGAGGCGTTCATCTTCCAGACCGCCGTCAATCTGTTGCGCGACCGTGCGCGCCGGGCCGGCACATATGGCGGCATCACGGAACTCCTGCCCACCGATCCGGAACCCGCGGCTGGGGAGCCCGGCCCCGAGCGCGTCTTGGAAGCGAAGGTCGAGTTGAAACGGGTCATGGATGCGCTTGGCGCACTCAGCGAAAAGACGCGGCACATCTTCATCCTGCGCCGCCTGGAGCAGATGAGCTGCGCCGACATCGCGTCTTTCTACGGCATCTCGGTCAGCGCGGTGGAACAGCACATCACCAAGGCGCTTGCCCATCTTGCCAAAACGGTGGGCCGGCCATGAGCGACATGATCGAAACCGCCGCCGACTGGTTCACGCGCTTCAACGAAGCATCCGCGTCCGAAAAGCCCGCGCTCGCGCGCGGTTTCCGCGACTGGATCGAACAGGACCCGCGCCACGCCGAAGCCTTCGCGAAAGTGTCTTCGCTGTGGGATGCGATGGGCATCCACGCCGCAGAACCTGAAATGGTCACCTTGCGTCAGGCAGCGCTCGCCGATGCGCGGCACAGCGCACGCAATCGCTGGAGCCTCGCCCAGCGCGTGCCGAACCTCTGGCGTCACGCGATTGCCGCCTGCCTGACCATCGCCGCTCTCGGTGCGGGAGCATATGTCCTGCTCAAACCCGCGAAGGAAATCTACACCACGCAAATCGCCGAACGCCGCGTGGTCACGCTCGCCGACAATTCGCGCGTCGATGTCGATGCGGGTTCGCAGATCGCCGTCGAATTCACCAAGAAAACGCGCCTCATCCATCTCACCCACGGACAGGCCTATTTCCAGGTGGAGAAGAACAAGGCGCGGCCCTTCATCGTGGAAGCCAACGGCCGCCGCGTCATCGCCACCGGCACCGCCTTCGACGTGGAAACGCTGGGCACCGGCGTGCGCGTCACGCTCACCGAAGGCCACGTCATCGTGCGGTCTGCGAGCGATCCTTCAACGGTCATCGCCAAACTCGAACCCGGCGACCAGCTCGTCGACGAAGGCAACGCCCCGCCGCGCGTCACCCGCCTTGCAAATGTGCTCAAAGCCACGTCCTGGCGGCAAGGCAAGCTGATGTTCGACGACGAACCGCTGCCCTATGTGCTCGCCGAAATGAACCGCTATTCCCAGATCAAGGTCGCAACCGGCGACGCCGAAGTGGCCAAACTGCGCGTCAGCGGCGTCTTCAACGCCGGCGACGTCACCGCGCTGATCGATGCGTTGAAAGCTTATTACCCGGTGGATGCCGTAGCCGGCGGATCGAACGAAGTCTCGCTCTATCACCAGCAAAAACAAACGCAGCAGGCGCACTGAACGCTGTTGCAAGTTTACATCTGGGGGAATGTGCCGTTGCCGCGTCGAAGTCCGTGAGATTGCGCTCCATGTGATCGAAGCGGGCGCATGAAGGGGGGACGATGATTAAACGATCCACACGACGCACCATCCAAAGCGCTCTTCTATTGGGCGCATCCGCCACATTCATGATGAGCGGCGCGGGCGCCGCAGCAGCGCAAGCCAGGATCAACGAAAACCGCACCCAGATAGACATTCCAGCGCAACCACTCGGCTCTGCGCTCAGGGCCTTCGGTGTTGAAACCGACAGCCAGGTGATGTTCTCGAAGGAGCTTGTCGAAGGCCGCACCAACCGCGCCGTGAAGGGCAACTATTCCGCCGCGGAAGCC
>CAZTCU010000239.1:0-4846 GCA_964612235.1 uncultured Rhizobium sp. | reverse complement strand
TCGGCAGACGCCATCGCCTCGAACTGGTCCGTGGGCTTCGCGGATGTGAGGTTCACCACGCCAGCGGTCGCGTTGCGCCCGTAAAGCGTGCCTTGCGGCCCGCGCAGCACTTCGACCTGGCTGACGTCGTAGAATTCCTGTTCGAAGAAATGGTTGCGGATGAACGGCATGTCGTTGAACGACACCGCGACCGCCGGATCGGTGGTGACCGAAATCGCCTGCGTGCCGATGCCGCGAATCTGGATGCTGTAGCCGGTAAAATTGGTTTTGGTGAACGTCATGTTCGGAACCTGCTTGATCAGGTCCGGACCGCCGGCGGTTTGCGTGGCGGTGAGTTGTTCTTGCGACAACGCCGTAATCGCAATCGGAATGCTTTGTACATCCGCGCCGCCGAGTTTCGACGAGGTGACGGTCACGGTCTCGACCGCCGTGCGCGGTGCAGGGGCGGCTTGCGCGATCTGGATGTTGGCTATGTCGTCGTTTGCGGCAGAATTCCCGCGCACAATCGCCATTGCGCCCGATGGATCGCGGCGGATGGTGAAACCGGTGCCGGAGAGGATGCGCGTCAAAGCGTCGTCGGCAGAGAGATTGCCCTGCACGCCTTTGGTGCGCACGCCTTTCACCGCGTCGCCCGATACGATCACGGAAACGCCGGTTTGGCGCGCGTAAGTCGTCAACGCCGCTTTCAAATCGCCGCTTGCGATATTGAATTCTTCGGCGTGGGCGGCGGTCGCGATTGCCACGGCGCAGGCGCTTGTCAGGATGGCGGTTTTTAGTCTGGCGGTGGTGTTCACGAATTCCCCCTCTATGTCTTGGAAAGGCAGAGCTTTTCCGAATTCCTTCAACTCAGCGTGCGATGACGATCTGCGCTCCGTGTCTTTCGAAACGAAGGCCGAAAACTTCCTTGGTGACGCGGGCAAACGCTTCCACGTCGTTGGAACGGAACGTGCCGACTACGGGCAGGTGTGCCGCCGATTTGGCGACAATCAGTTTCTCGCCGTTGTAGCGGTTGAACTCGGCGGCTGCGTCGGCGAGCGTGGTGTTGTCGAAGATAAGCAGGCCGCGTTGCCAGCCGAGCGATTCCGCGAGTGCGCGAGACGGCTTCTTGGTCAACGAAACCTTCGTCGCGGTCGCCACCACGACGTCACCCGGCAGAAGCGCGATGGGCTTTTCCTGTTCCTTGCCGGGATCGAAGGCGACCTTGCCTTCCATCACGGCCACTTCGAAGCGTTCGCTGTCGCGGCGCACGCTGAATCGCGTGCCGAGATCGGTGACCGTGCGGTTGCCCGCGAACACGCGGAAGGGGCGCTGCGCATTGTGCGTGACGTGGAAATAGGCCTCGCCCTTGTCGAGCCAGACTTTGCGTTCGCGCCCGCTTAAATCCATGCGCAAGGTGGTGTCGGTGTTGAGCGCGATCTGCGAACCGTCGACCAGGGTGATGGTTTCGCGTCCGCCGACCGGCGTGGTGTAGGTTTTTTCGTTGGAGGTGGTGAGATATGTGTTCGCCGCCACACCCATCACGGCAATAACCGCTGCCGCCGCGACCGCGCGCAAGGCGGTGGGCCAGGCGTCTTTCAATGTTTCGGCGACGCGGCGCGAGGATTGCGGCTTCAGCGCCACCAGCTTGTCGGCCCTGCCCCAGGCTGCTTCGGCGCGCAGGAACGCCACGACATGGGCATGGGATTGCGCGAGCCATGCGTCGAGTTCTGTTTGGGCTGCTTCGTTCCAGCCATCGCCATCTCGGCGCGAAATCCAGTCCGCGGCTTCTGCCCGGATTTCTTTGGCATTGCGGTCGCTCATCGCGATCTCCCTTCGCCGAACATCGCATCGGCGAGTGCGTTGACGCCGTCCGAGATGTGGCGGTCGACGGTTTTTTCCGAGATGCCCATGCGCAGCGCGATCTCGCGATGCGAAAGCCCTTCGATCTTGCGCAAGATCACCGCCTGCCGGCAGCGGCGCGGCAGGCGCGACAAGGCGGTTTCGAGCAGGCGCAATTCCTCGCGCGCGATCACCCATCGGTCGGCGCCGGGTTCATCCTTGGCGATGTTCAGCGCTTCGAGATCGGCGACCGCTTCGATGGAGACAATCGCTTCGTGGCGCACGCGATTGAGCAGAAGGTTGCGCGCGACGGTGAAGAGGAATGGTTTCGCCGGATCGGGAATCTTCTTCAACGCTGCCTGATAGACGCGCACATACACGTCCTGGCACAGATCTTCGGCTTCGTTCTTGTTGCGCAAGCTGTGACGCAGGAAGTGCATCAGCGCCGCTTCAAGCGGCAGCACTTCGCGGACAAACCACGCATGGACGTCAGAGGCGGTCATGTCGTCCCCGGCCAAGCGCGCACCCGCGCCTTCACGACCAGTTTCGACCGTTTCCGCCATCGCCCAAAAGCTTCCCGCTCGCAAAGGGTAAGACGTGCTCTTCACATCAGGTAGAACACGCGAGCGGAGCGAACTCCCCATAAGACCGGACGGACCGCACCTTATATATGTGCGGATTTCGGGCTTCGCGGCGGCAAATTCCTAAGATTTTCCTTCAAAAACAGCCGCTTGACCGAAAGCGTTGACTCCTGGGCTGGCCGGAGCATTATAGAACATAACAGGAACAAATGGGAGAAAAATGAGTCGCCCTGCCCACTTACTGGCCTCGCTCCGGCAATCGCTGGAGCGGTCCGAGCCCAATCTGGCTTGCGTCCCTCTGGGCCATGCGGGCGCCGATGAGGTGTTGCGGGGTTTGCGACGCGAGGCGCTGCACGAGGTTTATGCGGCGGAGGCTGGAGACAGCGCGGCGGCTTCCGGTTTCGCGGCGGGGCTCGCACACCGGCTTTGCGCGGGCCGTTCGCTTCTGTGGATACGGCAGGAATTCTCCGCGCTCGAACATGGCGAGATCAACGGCAGCGGCTTGCTCGAACTGGGTATCGATCCGTCGAAGCTCATTCTCCTGCGCGTCGATCACGCGAAGGATGCGCTGAAAGCTGCGGGCGATGCGCTGTCCTGCACAGGACTTGGCGCTGTGATGATCGAGATCTATGGCGAACACAAGGCGCTCGATCTCACCGCCACGCGAAGGCTGATGTTCGCCACCGAACGCGACGGCGTGAGCGCGGTGCTGTTGCGCCTGGGCGCGGAGGCCGATGCGAGTGCCGCCGAAACGCGCTGGATCGTGCGTTCGGCACCCTCCCCTGCAGAAGACGATTTCGGTTTTCCGCGCTTCGACGCGACGCTCGCCCGCAACCGTCACGGCCAGACGGGCCGATGGATCATGGAATGGAATGGCAACGATGGATCTTTTCACGAACCGGCGGAGAATCCTTTCGGTCTGGCTGCCCCGCCTGCCGACGGATCGCTTGCGGCGGAAAGCTGGCCCAAAGAAGATTGGCGATGGGCCGGATAAGCCGCTTGTCGTTTCGATCAAGAACGACAATGCGCTGAGGATTTATGCGGCCGACCGGCAGGCCGCGCGGCTGGGCCTGAAATCGGGCATGGCGCTGGCCGATGCGCGCGCGATGGTTCCGGTTCTGGATGTGGCCGAGTCCGATCTGCCTTCGGATCGCGCGCTGCTCGAAAAGATCGCCGATTGGTGCGACCGCTTCACGCCCTTGGTGGCGCTCGACGAACCGCACGGGCTTCTGCTCGATGTGACGGGGGTGGATCATCTCTTCGGCGGCGAACGCGCACTGTGCGAGACGGTGCACATGAAACTCGCCAGGCAAGGTTTCATCGTGCAATGCGCGATGGCCGGAACGGCGGCCGCCGCACGCGCGCTTTCCCATTACGCCCCCGGAACGATCGCGCTTCCGGGCAAGGAAGACGAGGCGATTGCCAATCTTCCCGTAGCCGCCCTGCAATTGGACGGCGGCATCGCTCACAGCCTGCGCCGCGCAGGACTGAAGACTATCGGACAGGTGGCCGCGCGCAAACGCAACGAACTGACCGCACGCTTCGGCAAGGAGATGGTGGGCCATCTCGATCACGCGCTGGGCCACAGCGAAGAACCGGTTTCACCGCGCCGTCCGCTGCCCGATTTCATGGCGGAACATCGCTTCGCCGAACCGCTGACGGTGCAGGACGCGATCCTCACCAGCCTGAAAATGCTTGCCGAAACGCTGGGCGAGGTTCTGGAGAAACATGGGCGGGGGGCGCGCGAAATGACGGCCGTGTTCTTCCGGGCGGACGGCGCGGTGAGACGGCTTTGCGTGCAGACGGGCGCGCCCACCCGCGATGCGGCGATCATCGCGCGGCTGTTCCGCGAACGCCTCGATTCCCTTGCCGATCCGCTCGATCCCGGTTTCGGTTTCGATCTCATCCGTCTCGAAGCCAGTTGCGCGGAGAACCAGGCGGAAGAAACGCCCAGCTTCGAAGCCGACGCGCGCGCGGCAAGGGACGTCGCCTTCCTCGTGGACCGTCTGGCCGCACGTTTCGGCGCACAGCGCGTCCAGCGTTTCCAGCCGCAGGACACACATATTCCCGAAGCCGCCGCCGTCGCCGTACCTGCGCAATATGCGGGACCGACAAAAACAACCTGGCAGATGCAACGCGGAAAGGACGATCCGCCGCGCAGACCATTGCGGCTTCTGGCAAAACCCGAACCCATCGAAGATGTGATGGCGCTCGCCCCGGATTCGCCACCCAAGCGTTTCAAATGGCGACAGGTCCGCCATAGCATTGCCCACGCCGAAGGCCCCGAACGCATCGCCATGGAATGGTGGCGGCATCAGGAGCAGATGCCGACGCGCGATTATTTCCGGGTGGAAGACGAAGAAGGCCGCCGCTTCTGGCTCTATCGCGAAGGCCTCTACGCCGAAACGCGCGAACCCAAATGGTTCGTCCATGGAGTGTTCGCGTGA
>CAZTCU010000238.1:0-4858 GCA_964612235.1 uncultured Rhizobium sp. | reverse complement strand
CGACCAAGCCGTTATGAGCGGCCGGCTCTAACCAGGCTGAGCTACAGGCCCCACCAGGGCGGTTCCTTAGCAGCAAATTTTCCAAAGCCAAATTGCCAGCCGCGGCCGGGGCTTGCATCCCGATGTCGGGGAGGGGGAATGTCGCTTATGGAGATAATTAGGAGTCTAAGGCTTTGGGAAAACTCGACGGAAAAGTGGCGTTGGTCACGGGTGCGGCCAGTGGGATCGGGCGGGCCTGCGCACAGCGGTTGGCGCAGGAGGGCGCCGCCGTCATCGCCACCGATATCGACGCGCAGATGGGAGAAGGGTGCGTCGACGAAATTGTGCGCGCAGGCGGCAAAGCGATCTTTCTGCGCCACGATGTGGCTAACGAGGAAAGCTGGATTTCGGTGATCGCTGAAACGAAATCACGCGTCGGCCGCCTCGATGTGCTGGTGAACAATGCAGGTATCGCCATCGCGGGGCAGATCACCGAACTCTGTCTTGCCGATTGGCGGCGGCAGATAGGCATCAATCTCGATGGCGTGTTCCTCGGCACCAAGCACGGCCTGCCGCTGATGCGCGCGGGCGGAGGCGGATCTCTGATCAATATTGCGTCGACCGTTGCGCTGACGGGGTCAGGCAACATGCCGTCCTATTCCGCGACCAAGGGTGGTGTACGCGCATTCACCAAATCGGTGGCGCTGCAATGTGCTGCGTTGAAGGACGGCGTGCGTGTGAACGCGATCTACCCGGGCATCATCGATACACCGGTCTACGACAAATTCGAAGGCGCCCCACGACATGGCGAAGGCGGGACCAATACCAAACATATTTCGCGCGATCCTGAGGCGCTTTCGGCGAAGGTGGTACCCCTGGGCATTCCCGGCCAGCCGGGTGATATTGCGGCGGGCGTGATCTATCTTGCCAGCGACGAAGCGCGCTACGTTACAGGCGCAGAACTGGTGATCGCGGGTGGGCTCGCCTGACCGCCGCAATTTGGCCGTGAGGACGACCCAGATTTCCCTCGCAGTTCTTTTCCAAAGGGAGATTTCGAATGACCAACAGACATCGAATGTCTCAAACGGCGATGGTGGCGCTTTTATTGGCAAGCGTGCCGGGGTTCGCGTCGGCGCAACCTGCCCCGCCGCCACACCCGCACATCCTTTCGGTTTCCGGCGAAGGCGAAGTGCGTGCTGTGCCCGATCAGGCGCAGCTTTCTGCGGGCGTGGTGACGCAAGGTAAAACGGCGGCAGCGGCCCTTGCCGCCAATTCCACCGCGATGAACAACGTGTTCGCGGCGCTCAAGAAGCGCGGCGTGCCGGAGAAATCGATCACCACGTCCAATTTCTCCATAAATCCGCAATATCCGCCGTATCGCCAGGACGCGCCGCAGGAAGATCGGACACGCATCATCGGATACGAAGTTTCCAATCAGGTGACGGTGATACTGGACGATGTATCGAAGGTCGGCTCAACGCTCGATGCATTGGTGGCGTCCGGTGCCAATCAGGCTGGCGGAGTCAGTTTTACCATCCGCGATCCTAAACCATTGATGCGTGACGCGCGCGAAGACGCGGTGAAAGATGCCGTCGCCAAAGCGCAGACACTTGCCAAATCTGCCGGCGTGACGCTCGGCCCGATCATTTCGATCAGCGAAGGCAGCGGCTACCAGCCGATGCCGGTGTTCGCCAAGGCCATGCGAATGGATGCGGTGGCAGCGGCTCCGCCCCCGCCGGTTGCACCGGGCGAACAGAGCTTGACGGTCAACGTCTCGATCACTTGGGAGATCCAGTGAACGTCGTAAAGCAAAAATCCCGCCGTCCTTTTGGTCGGCGGGATTTATTTTGCGATGACACTGCGGTTACTTTTTCTGCAGCGCCTCTATCTCGTCCATGATGCGCGTCATGCGCGCCATCAACGCCTCGTAAGGCGCGGGTGTCGCCATATCGAGGCCAGCCTTCTTGTAGAGTTCATACGGATAATCCGAACCGCCTGCCTTCAGCATGTTGATGAAGCGGTCGCGTGCGGGCTTGCCTTCGTGTTCGATGGCGTTGGTGAACTGGGCCGCGCCCGCCATCGATGTGGCGTATTGATAGACGTAGAACCCATAATAGAAGTGCGGGATGAACGCCCATTCGATGCAGTAGTCTGGATTGATCTTGGTGATCCCTTCCGCATCGCCGTAATACTTCTTGAGCAGGCCGCAATAGATGTCGGTCATGCGTTCGCCGGAGAGCGAGCCGCCTTTCTCCACTTCCTCATGCAGCGCCAGCTGGAATTCGGCGAACATGGTCTGGCGGAAGAAGGTGGTGCGGATCAGCTCCAGCCCCTGTCCCAAATAGTAGAGTTTTTCGGCTTTGTTCTTCGCGTGCTCCACCATGTAATCGTTGAGCAGCATTTCGTTGCCGATCGAAGCGGTTTCGGCGATGAACGTCGAATAGTCCGATTTTTCGAACGGCTGGTTCTCTGTGGTGAGCAACGTGTGGACCGCATGGCCCCATTCGTGGACGAAGGTGGTCAGCGATTCGTAATCGTCGTGGTTGTTGAACAGCAGATAGGGATGAACGTCGTAGGCCGCGCCGTTCATATAGGCGCCGTTCGCCTTGCCCTCATGCGGGAACAGGTTCATCCAGCGTCCTGTCATGCCTTTCTTCAACAGGCCCGTATATTCCGGCCCGTAAGCCGAGGTCACGTCGAGCGCGATCCGCTTGGACTCCGCGACCGAGAATTTCGGCGGGTTCGGCAGATCGAAGATCGGCGGATACATATCGTAGTATTGCAGTTCGTCCGTCACGCCGAGCGCCTTCTTGCGCAGGGTGAGATAACGATGCAGTACCGGCAATCCCTTGTTCGCCTGCGCGACGAGAGTGCGATAGACGGTTTCCGGCATGTTGTCGGTGAAGGTTGCTGCGGCAAGCGAATTGGGGAAATGGCGCACCCTGGCTTCGAACACTTCGCCCAGCACTTGCGCAGTCAGTGTCGATCCCATCGTGCCCTGGAAGTCGTGGAACGTCTTCCAATAGCTGTCGAACACATGCTTGCGATCGTCGCGATTCAACGATTGGCGATATTTGTTGTAGGCCGCCTGGTCGAGACGCACCTTCTTGCCGTCGGACAGCGTGATCTCCGGGAACGGCAATTCGCCGTTGGCAAGCTGGCTGTAGATCGTGTTGGGCTGATTCAACACGTTGCCCGCTTCGGCGAGCACGCCTTCGGCTTCCACGCCCAAAGTGTGCGGAGCCGCGCGCAGCGTGTTGTCGAGGAAGAAGCCGAAGCGCTTTGCGAGTTCCGGCGATTCTTTTTCGAAGGCATGAACCTTGTCGGCACCGATGGTAAGGATTTCTGGCGCGAGCCAGGCCGTCCGGGAGCTGATCAACGTCTCCAGCGCCTGCGCGGATTGCTGGCGTTCCTGGTTGACGGCGATCTTCACGTTCTCGTCGCCCTTCAATCCGGCATAGACGCTGAGGCGCGCGCTTTCCTTGCGAACGTGGCTATAGGCGGAAAGCGCCTTCAGCATGTCGGCTGCGCTCTTGCCGAGCGTGCCCTTGTATTGTTCGAGGCCCTTTGCCTCTTCCTGGAGCTTGTCGTGTTCTGCGGTCCAGGCTTCGGGCGTTCTGTAGAGGTCGGAGAGATCCCACATGTAAGCGGGATCATCCGTGGGGTCGACGGCGACTTTATTGGCTGGAGCCGACATGGCGGAGAGTGGAAGAAGTACGGTGGAAAGACATAGCGCCGCGACGCGCGATCTGGACAATAGCATGGGCGAATTCCCCTGTTTTCAGGCGTGGAACCTAGCCGGGCGGGGGCCAGAACCCAAGGGGCCCGGGATCACTCCCCTGTGAGGCACGAATGATTGTTGTGCTGCCCTCCGGCTTGGGGCAGGAATCAGAAACCATGAAAAGCCACCCTCTGATCGCTGCTGCCGCAGCTTTCCTTATCGCCGCGCCCGCCCTCGCCGCTCCTGCGCCGAAAGTCCATATCGCGACGTTGCAGGAATTGCCGGTGCCGCTGCCCTATCCCTATGACGAGACGCGCAATGCCGATGCCGATGTGGCCGCCGCGAAGGCGAAAGCGAAGGCGAGCGGCAAACTGCTGCTCATCGACCTTGGCGGAAACTGGTGCGGCGATTGCCGCGTGCTTGCGGGCGTGATGGATCTGCCCGAGATCAAGACATTCATTGCCAGGCATTTTGTCGAAGTGTCGGTGGATGTCGGGCGGTTCGACCGCAATCTTCAGATTCCGGCGCATTACGGAATCACCAAGCGTCTCGAAGGGGTGCCGAGTCTTCTGATCGTCGATCCCAAGACGGACAAGCTGCTCAATGGGGGCCGAGTCTCGGCGCTTGCCGATGCGCGTTCGATGACGCCACAGGCGCTGGCCGACTGGATCGCGCAATGGACCAAGTGACGCTGTTCGCCCCCTCGCATTGAACGCCTCGCGCGATACAATCCGTATCGCCTGACGGAGGGAATCCCTTGGCCGCCATTCACCAACGCCGCATCGACAGCCATGTCGTGCTGCTGGAATTCGATAATCCGCCGGCCAATGCGCTGGGGCGGGCGATGCGCGCGCAGCTTCGCGAGGCGTTGACTGCGCTAGAAGCCGACCTTTCGGTGCGGGCGTTGATCCTGACCGGACGGGGCAAAGGCTTTTGCAGCGGCGACGATTTGAAGGAACAGGAAGAGGCAAGCAAACTTTCGCCCGCCGAGCGCGCGGCGCAACTGGGCGATTTTGCCGATGCTATCAACCGCATTGAGGCATTCCGCGTCCCGGTGATCGCGGCCGTGAATGGCTGGTGCATGGGCGGCGGGCTGGAACTGGCGTTGTGTTGCGATGTGCGCATTGCTTCGAGCGAAGCGAAGTTCACCTGTTCGGG
>CAZTCU010000237.1:1550-4863 GCA_964612235.1 uncultured Rhizobium sp. | reverse complement strand
ACAAGCCGGACGCGCTGGAAAACCGCCTCACCGGCGTCACGCTGATCCCCGGCGCGGGCGAATTCATCTATGCCGATGAGATCGTCATGTCCGATGATGGCGAAGGCACCACCGCGCCGGAAAACGCCCACAATTCCGACGGCGAATCCGATCTGTCGTCCTCGCTCGACGAATTGCAGGCGATTGCGCCCAATGTTGGCGCGGTCTCGCTCGTCTGCGGCTGGTTCGGAAACGACCTGCGCTGCGGAAGTTGCGAAATCAAACCCGGCGTCGAGGAAACTTCCAAGAACACCTATCCCGAAACCTGGGAGGTGAACGGCATCGCCCGCGAAGACGCCCATGTGGTCAGCCGTGTCGACAATCGCCCCGCTTACGGCGGCACGCCCTCCGATCAAACGATCGTCACCGCCATCCGCAACCTGAAAGCGCGCGGGCTTCGCGTGATGTTCAATCCGTTCCTGTTCATGGATATCGGCGGCGGCAACACGCTCCCCGATCCCACCACCGGCGAAACGGGACAGCCGCTCTACCCCTGGCGCGGCCGCATCACCTCGGCCGCAGATAAGACGAGCGCCGCCACAACCGATGTGGACGCGTTCTTCAACGGCGAATGGGGCTATCGCCGCATGATCCTGCACTACGCGCAGCTTTGCAAAGATGCCGGCGGGGTGAACGCCTTCCTCATCGGCTCCGAACTGCGCGGCCTCACGCGACTTCGCGACAACGCCAACACCTATCCCGCCGTCACCGCGTTGAAATCATTGGCGGCAGACGTGCGCACCATCCTCGGCACATCCACCAAGATCGGTTACGCAGCCGACTGGTCCGAATACAACAACCACCAAACCGGCGATGCACCCGGCGCCGTTCTGTTCAACCTCGACCCGCTATGGTCGGACGCGAACATGGATTTCATCGGCATCGACAACTACCTCCCGCTCGCCGACTGGCGCGACGGCACCGCGCACGCCGATTACGACGCGGCGAACGGCCCCACAGACACGCACGATCCCGCCTATCTCACCGCCAACATCCAGGGTCGCGAAGATTTTGACTGGTATTATGCGAGCGACGCCGACCGCAATGCGCAACTGCGCACGCCGATCACCGATGGCCTCGGCAAGCCTTGGGTCTTTCGCCAGAAGGATTTCTGGAGCTGGTGGTCCAACGCCCATTACGACCGCCCCGACGGCAGCGAAAGCGCAACACCGACGGATTGGGTGCCGCAATCCAAGCCCATCTGGTTCTGCGAACTGGGTTGTCCCGCGGTCGAAAAAGGCGCCAACCAGCCCAACGTCTTCGTCGATTCCAAATCGTCCGAAAGCGCGGTGCCGTACTATTCCAACGGTGAACGCGACGATCTCATCCAGCGCCGTTTCCTGGAAGTCCATCTCGCCTTCTGGAACACGCCCGCAAACAATCCGGTCTCCGGCGAATATGCGGGCCGCATGGTCGACACGTCCAATCTTTATCTGTGGACGTGGGACGCGCGGCCCTTTCCGTTCTTCCCCTCGCGCAGCGACGTATGGGGCGACGCGGAAAATTATCGCCTCGGCCACTGGCTGAACGGCCGCCTCGGCGCAGTTCAGCTTTCCGATCTCGTGGCCGAGCTCTGTGCCGATGCCGGTTTCACCGATTGCGATGTCTCCGGTCTCGATGGTCTCGTCACCGGCTACGCGGTCACAGACACGATGCGCCCGCGCGATGCGTTGGCGCCTCTCGGCCTGGCCTGCGGTTTCGATGCGGTCGAACCCGAAGGCGAGATCAAATTCGTGATGCGCGGCCGCCCCGCCGCAAGCGCGATCAGCCAAGACGATCTCGTTCTGCCCGATGGCGCGGTCTCCTCCGGATTCAATTTCACCCGCGCGCAAGAAACCGATCTGCCCAATGCGTCGCGCATCGCCTATATCGACGCGAGCGCCGATTATCGGCAGGCGGTCGCGGAATCTCGCCGCCTCGTCACCCTGTCGGATCGCGTCGCCACTTCGAACCTGCCGCTGGTGCTCGACCAGAGCGAAGCCATCGGCATCGGCGCGCGCCTGTTGCAGGATGCGTGGATGATGCGCGAAACCGGTCGCTTCGCGCTGCCGCCGTCGCGTCTCGCGTTCGATCCCGCCGATGAAATCCTGCTCGATGCCAATGGCCGCACGCATCGTGTCCGCATCGCCTCTATCGACGATGCCGGTGCGCGCAATCTCGAAACCGTCGCCACCGATCCTTCGATCTATGAGTCCATCTCCGGCCCATCGCGCGCACGAACGCCATCCAGTCCGTCGCCCACACGGGCCGCGCATTGTTGGCGTTCATGGACCTGCCGCTTCTCACCGGCGCCGAAACACCCTGGGCGCCAACGGTTGCGGCTTTCGCGAACCCGTGGCCCGGACAAGTCCTGATCCTGAAAAGCGCCACGGAATCGAACTACACGCTCGACACCGCGCTCACCCGCGCCGCCGTCATCGGCGTCACGACAGCCGATTTCCACAGCGGTCCTGCCTGGCGCTGGGACGAAACCAACACGCTGTCGATCCGCCTCTTCAACGGCGCGTTGTCATCCAAGGACGATCTCGCCGTGCTCGGCGGCGCCAACGCGCTTGCGCTGGAAAATCAGGACGGCGAATGGGAGATCATCCAGTTCGCCGCTGCGGACCTCGCCGCGCCGAAGCAATGGTCGCTGACCAAACTTTTGCGCGGCCAAGCCGGAACCGAATCCGCGATGCGCGATCCCGTGCCCGCGGGCGCGCGCGTTGTGCTGCTCGACGGCGCACAGAAGCAGCTCGCGCTCACGCTCGATCAATACAATCTCCCCTTCAACTATCTCTGGGGGCCGCAAGGCAAACCGATTTCCGATCCCGCTTTCCAAGGCGCCACGAAGCAATTCGGCGGCGCCGGTCTTCGCCCCTATGCGCCGTGCCAGTTGCGCGCCGCGCGTTCCGGCAGCGGCATCGCGCTCACCTGGATCCGCCGCGACCGCTCGCCCGGCAGCGACGGCTGGGAACAAACCGAAATCCCCATGAGCGAAACAAGCGAAAGCTACGACGTCGAAATCCTCGATGCCGCGGGCGATGTGGTGCGAACGGTAAACGTGATGGCATCATCGCTGATTTACGGGTCAACCGACATCGCAACAGACTTTCCCGGCGGCCTGCCTTCGCCGTTCCGCTTCAACGTCTATCAACTCTCATCGACGGTCGGACGAAGCCCAAAGGCAACGGCCAGCGTCGCGCTTTAACAGACAAGGAAGAAGAATGACCACCGAAACCCCACGCATGGGGCTGCCATTCATCGCGGCTGCCCAGGCGCAGAAACACGTCAC
>CAZTCU010000237.1:0-1450 GCA_964612235.1 uncultured Rhizobium sp. | reverse complement strand
TCGTGGAACGACTACGCGGCCTACATCCCGCTCGACAATGTCGCCCAGCTCGGCGTCAACACAAGCGCCGACAGCACCAACAAATTCGCCGTCAAATCGAACGCCGTGCTGTTCGCAGCTCTCGAAGCGGCGTCGGGCGGCACCGGCGACATCCGCTTCACCGTGAACAAGGAAGCCTCCACCGACACCGCATCGCTGCTGTTCCAGGATGGTTTCTCCGGCCGCGCCGAAATCGGCCTCGCGGGCGACGACGATTTCCATTTCAAGGTTTCGCCGGACGGCAGCGCCTGGACCGAAGCCGTGACGATCGACAAGACCAGCGGCCTCGTCACGCTGGCTGGCGATCCCACCTCCGATTTGCACGCCGCCACCAAACAATACGTCGATGCAAACGCTGGCGGTGGAGGGGGCGGTGGCGGTGCGCCCACCAATGCTTCGTACCTCACGCTTTCCGGCAACGCCTCGCTCTCCGCCGAGCGTGTGCTGACGGCGGGAAGCGGCATCGGCTTTACCGATGCGGGGGCGGGCAGCACGCTGACGGTCGCCAACACCGACAAGGGTTCGGATGCGGTTGCCACCCACGAAGCGGCCGGCGATCCGCATCCGCAATATCTGTCGAGCAGCGAAGGCCTCGCCCTGTCCGGCGGCACGCTGACAGGCGCGCTCACGCTGGCGGACGACCCCTCGTCGTCCCTGCAGGCCGCGACCAAGCAATATGTCGATGCCCATGCCGGAGAAGCCAACACCGCCAGCAATGTCGGCAGCGCGGGCACCGGAATCTTCAAACAGAAATCCGGCGTTGATTTCCAGTTGAAGAAACTCAATGCCGCCTCGACGAAGCTTTCCATCACCGACGACACGGCGAACAGCAAGATCGACATCGACGTATCGCCGTCCAATATCGCGATCTCTTCCTTGTCCGGCGCGGGTGCGCTCGCGGGCAAAGACACCGCCGCGGTTTCCGATCTCGATACTGCCGCCCGAACAGTGGCCATCGTCTTCGTCATCGACGGTGGCGGTTCAGCCATCACGACCGGAATCAAGGGCGATCTGATGGTCCCGTTCGATTGCACCATCGTCAGCGCCACGCTGCTCGCCGATCAATCCGGCTCCATCGCGATCGACGTGTGGAAGGACTCTTTTGCGAGCTATCCGCCCACGTCGGCGGATTCCATCACGGCGTCCGCCAAGCCCGCCCTGTCGAGCGCTGCAAAATCGCGGGACACGACGCTCACCGGCTGGACCACCTCTGTGTCCGCCGGACAGACGCTGCGGTTCAACGTCGATTCCGCCGCCACTCTCACGCGCGTAACGCTGATCCTGGAAGCGGTGCGCGCATGACGACGATCTTCCTCACCTCCGGCTCGACATGGACCGTTCCGAGCGACTGGAATGCAAGTGGCGCGACCATCGAGTGCATCGGACCGGGTGGAAACGGCGGGAAAGACCC
>CAZTCU010000236.1:0-4904 GCA_964612235.1 uncultured Rhizobium sp. | reverse complement strand
GTCATCTCGCGCATCGCGCGGTCGAATTCCTCGATGCGGAAATCCTGGCGCACGTCGAAGGCGTCGAAGCCCACGCGCAGCATGAATGCGAGCTGGTCGTAGAGGAAATGCCCCACCGCGCGGATTTCGCCCTTGTAGGCGTAGCGTTCGCGCAGCATCCGCGCCCAGGAAAACGCGCGCCCGTCGCGGAAGATCGGAAATTCCAGCGCGATGGCGTCGATGTTCGCCAGGTCGTCTTTCAGCACTTCGGGGTTCTGGCTTGAGGCAAGCCGCACCGCCACGGGGCGATGATGCGCCAGCAACGTCGCGCATTCGCTCTGGAAGCGGTCGAACGTCACCATCACGCCGCCGTCATCGGGAAATGCCTGTCCATCGGGAATGAACAGAAAACGATCCTGGACGAACTTGCCGTCCTTAATAAGCGGCATGCATCTGTTCCCGATAAACCATGTTCTTGAACGGCGTCATGCCGACGCGGCGATAGGTGTCGAGCAGGCGCTCGCCCGGCTCGCGCAATTTCACATAGGTTTCGACCACGCGCTCGATGGCATCGACGATCTCGTCCTTGCCGAAACCCGGCCCCATGATCTCGCCCACGCTGGCGTCTTCCGCGCCCGAACCGCCGAGCTGGATCTGATAAAATTCCACGCCCTTCTTGTCGACGCCCAGAATCCCGATATGCCCCGCATGATGATGGCCGCAAGCGTTGATGCAGCCGCTCATCTTGATCTTGATTTCGCCCAGATCGTGCTGGCGTTCGAGATCGGCGAAGCGTTTCTGGATCGCCATCGAAATCGGAATCGAACGCGCATTCGCCAGATCGCAGTAATCGAGCCCCGGGCAGCAGATGATATCGGTGATCAGCCCCGCATTCGCGGTGGCAAGGTCCAGCGCCTTCAGCCGCGCGAACACCGCGGGCAGGTCTTTCTTGCGCACATGCGGGAACACGAGGTTCTGCTCGTGGCTCACGCGCACTTCGGCGAAACCGAAATCGTCCATGATTTGCGCCACGCCATCCATCTGGTCGGCGCTGATGTCGCCCGTCGTCATGCCGATGTTCTTGAGCGAGATCGTGGCAATCGCATATCCGCGCGCGCGATGCGGCGTGAGGTTGGTCTTCGCCCAATTGGCGAAATCCTTGTCGGCTTTCACCGCCGCATCGAATTCCGGCGACGTATCCGGGAGATCCTCGAACGCAGGCGGCGCAAAATAGGCTTCGATCCGCTTCAGTTCTTCCGGCGGCAATTGCAGCGTGCCGCGCTGTTTGATTTCGGCGAATTCCACTTCCACCTGGCGGCGGAATTCGTCCGCGCCCAGCTGGTGCACCAGAATCTTCACGCGCGCCTTGTGGATGTTGTCGCGCCGACCGTACTCGTTATAGACGCGCAGGATCGCCTCGATATAGGCAAGGATGTCGGTCTTCGAAACGAAATGCCCGATCTCCAGCGCCACATAAGGCGTGCGCCCCATGCCGCCGCCCACGAACACGCGATAGCCCGTTTCGCCCGCATCGTTCTTGATGATCTCGATGCCGATGTCGTGCCATTTCACGGCCGCGCGGTCTTCCTTGGTCGCCGACACCGCGATCTTGAACTTGCGCGGCAGATAGTTGAACTCGGGATGGAAGCTCGACCACTGCCGGAAGATTTCCGAAATGGGCCGCGGATCTTCCAGTTCGTCGGCCGCCGCGCCCGCGAAATGATCCGCCGTCACGTTGCGCACGCAATTGCCGGAGGTCTGGATGCAATGCATCTCCACATCGGCCAGATGATGCAGGATATCCGGCACGTCCTTCAGCCGCGGCCAATGGAACTGCATGTTGGTGCGCGTGGTGAAATGGCCGTAGCCGCGATCGTATTTGCGCGCGATGAATGCAAGCTGCCGCATCTGCCGCGCCGCCAGCGTGCCGTAAGGAACGGCGATGCGCAGCATGTAGGAATGAAGCTGCAGATAAAGCCCGTTCTTCAAACGTAAGGGCTTGAACTCGTCTTCGGTCAGCTCGCCCTTGATGCGGCGCTCCACCTGATAGCGGAACTGCTCGGCGCGCTCGCGCACCATCTTGGCGTCAAATTCGTCGTACCTGTACATGGCTCAAGCCTATAGCTGGATGGGCGGGACGTCCCTGGGCTCCTGCGGCCCCATTCCCGCCTGTTTGCCCGTGTCGGTGCGATTGCTCGGCCCCGCCGCACGGATGATCTCGCGTTCCTTCACGGGCTCGATGCCGCCGGCCGTGCGCCGCACATCGAACAGATAGGCCGCTACCACGATGTTGTCGCGCATGAATGCCTTGGCCGCTTCCAGCGCCGCATCCGCCGCCTTCGGATCGTCATAGACGTCGCCGCGCGCAAAGTCGGAAACCCAGTTCCCGTCGTGCCAATAAAGAACCTCCCCGTCGATCAGACGGTTCGCGGTCAACATCTGTGGAACGGGCGCTGCCATGGCCGTTAGGTCACATTTCCGCACTGCGAAATCAAGACATCACAAAGAAGAATTGTATTTTGGAATATTTTACGTATCTCATTTGTGTTTTATCACATTCCACCCTCTCTTACCTCCCCCTACGCGGGGAGGTCGACGCGCGCAGCGCGGCGGGTGGGGCCCGCCGCAACGAATTCGGTGTCTATCGTCAACCACCGCGCCCCCACCCGTCGTCGCGCCGATGCGCGCCGCCGACCTCCCCGCGTAGGGGGAGGTAAGAAATGGCTTACCCTGCAACCGATTGCTGCGTGAACCTTTACACTGTAATGTCTAATCAGAATCGAACCTTACAACGTAAAGTGCCCGCACCAACCCTCACCAAATCCGCCATCGCCCAGGAAGCCCTCGCCCTGATCGATTCCGAGGGTCTGCCCGCCTTTTCCACCCGCAAGCTCGGCACACGCCTCGGTGTGGAAGCGATGGCGCTCTACCACCACTTTCCGAGCAAACATCTCCTCACCGCCGAAGTCGCAGCCACGGTCCGCGCACAAATCCCGCTGCCGCCTGCCGATCTCGGCTGGCGAAGCTGGCTCGGCCAGGCCGCCAGGTCCTGGCGCGCGACGGCGCTGGCCCATCCGAACGCCTTCCCGCTCCTCATCGCCTATCCCGCCGAAGACGACCCGCTGTTCGCCGGCCAATGCCGCGTCCTGGAAACCGCGGGCCGCACGCCCCACGAAGCCCGGCGCGCCGCCCGCCTGATCGCCGCCTTTGCCACCGGCGCGGTCCAGAACGAAATCGCCCAACCCGAAGACGCCCCCGCCATCTTCGAACGCGGCCTCGTCATGCTGCTGGACGGCATCGCAAAACAGATTCAGCGGGCGAGCGAGCATTGACTTACCTCCCCCTAGGCGGGGAGGTCGGCGTCGTGCCTTGGCACGACGCCGGGTGGGGCCTTCACGCGCGGAATTCGATGAGCGGCCCCACCCGCCGCGCTGTCGCGCGTCGACCTCCCCGCGTAAGGGGAGGTAAGAATGGGCAACGTTTTAGAATCGCAAGGACACCCACTTTGTCCGACACCGACACGCGCCGTTACGCGCGCAATCTCCAGGGCGAGATCGACGGCGCGCTGCTTTACGAAGCGCTCGCCGAATCCGAGAGCGATGAAAAACTCTCCGCCGTCTATCGCCGTCTGGCGCAGGTCGAACGGGCCCACGCCGAATTCTGGGCGAAGACGATTGAGAAGAAAGGCGCGTCCCGTCCCGACCTCAAGCCCTCCACCCGCGCGCGCTTTCTGGCCTGGATGAGCCACCGCTTCGGTGCGGCTGCGATGCTGCCCGTCGTCGCCAGCGCCGAAGCAAATGACGTGGCGCACTACGACAACCAGCCCGAAGCGGTCGCCGCCGGATTGCCGGGCGACGAACGCAGCCACGCCCGCATCGTGCAGGCCGCGGCGTCGCGCGTCGGCGGATTGTCGGGCCAGACGCTCGCCCAGCTCGAAGGCCGCCATCGCGGCGGCGGCGGCAATGCGTTGCGCGCAGCCGTGCTCGGCGCAAACGACGGCCTCGTCTCCAATATGAGCCTGGTGATGGGCGTGGCGGGCGGTGCCGCGAATTCGCACACCATTCTTCTCACCGGCCTCGCGGGCCTCGTCGCGGGGGCGTGCTCGATGGCGATGGGCGAATGGCTGTCGGTCAGTTCCTCGCGCGAACTTTCCGAACGCCAGATCGCCACCGAAAAGGAAGAACTCGAAGCCGCACCCGAACTCGAACGCGAAGAACTCGAACTCATCTATCAGGCCAAGGGCCTCGACGAGAAAACCGCCAAGGCGCTCGCCGAAAAAGTCTTCACCAGCAAGGGCGCCGCACTCGACACGCTGGTGCGCGAAGAACTCGGCATCGATCCCGAAGGCCTCGGCGGTTCGGCCTATGCCGCAGCGTCGTCCTCTTTCGCGCTGTTCGCGGTAGGCGCCATCGTGCCGGTCGCGCCATTCCTGTTCGTGAGCGGCAACACCGCCGTCATCGCCAGCGTCGCGTTGTCGGGCGCCGCACTTGCGCTATCGGGCGCGATCACGTCCCTCTTCACCGGCCGCAGCGCACTCGTTTCCGCCGCGCGCCACCTCCTCGTCGGCTATCTCGCCGCCGCCATCACATTCGGCATCGGCCATTTGATTGGCGTGTCGATAAGTTGAGACCCAACCACCTATAAAAGTGTCATGGCCCGCGAATGCGGGCCACCCAGGTGACGTTTGCTCAGGAATGAATCACGCGGAGACGCGGAGAACGCGGAGTTGGACTTTTCCTCCGCGTTCTCCGCGTCTCCGCGTGCGAATTTTGATTGTGTGTACAGAACCACCTGGGCGGCCCGCATTCGCGGGCCATGACGAGTGGATTACGCTTCCCTCCGCACCGCACTCTCATGCCAGCGATGCAGCAATGCCCATTCGAGCCACGTCAGCGCGAAGAAAATCACGATCCCCAATAGCGACA
>CAZTCU010000235.1:0-4913 GCA_964612235.1 uncultured Rhizobium sp. | reverse complement strand
CCGCATCGCCCTTCGCCGCCACGGCGTCGACGACTTCGACGATCAGCTTGCCGATTTCCTTGAACTCCGCCGGGCCGAAACCGCGCGTGGTGCCCGCGGGCGAGCCGAGGCGAATGCCGGAGGTGATGGCAGGCTTTTCCGTATCGAACGGAATGGCGTTCTTGTTGGTGGTGATCGATGCGCGGTCCAGCGCCTTCTCCGCCGCCCGTCCTGTGGCCTTCTTCGGACGCAGGTCGACCAGCATCAGATGTGTGTCCGTTCCGCCCGACACGATATCGAGGCCGTGTGCGTGTAGCGTCTCCGCCAGCACCTTTGCGTTGGTGACGACGTTCTTCGCGTAGATCTTGAACTCGGGCTTCAAGGCTTCGCCGAAAGCCACTGCTTTCGCTGCGATAACATGCATCAGCGGTCCGCCCTGCAGGCCGGGGAAGACTGCCGAATTGATCTTCTTGCCGAGGTCGGCGTCGCGCGAAAGGATCATGCCGCCGCGCGGGCCGCGCAGCGTCTTGTGCGTCGTCGTGGTGACGACATGGGCGTATTCGAGCGGATTGGGATGCACCCCGCCCGCCACCAGTCCGGCGAAATGCGCCATATCGACCATGAAGTAGGCGCCGATCGAATCCGCGATCTCGCGGAACCGCTTGAAGTCGATGATGCGCGCGTAGGCCGATCCGCCCGCGATGATGAGCTTGGGCTTGTGGCTCAGAGCCAGCGCCTCGACCTCTTCCATGTCGATGCGGTGATCCTGACGGCGTACCCCATAGGAAACGGGCGTGAACCACTTGCCCGACTGGTTCACCGGGGAGCCGTGTGTCAGGTGCCCGCCCGCCGCGAGGTCCAGTCCCATGAACGTATCGCCGGGTCTCATCAGCGCAAAGAAAACGGCCTGGTTCGCTTGCGCACCGGAATGCGGCTGAACATTCGCGAAAGAACAGTCGAAGAGTCGACAGGCGCGCTGGATCGCGAGTTCTTCCGCGACATCGACATATTCGCAGCCGCCATAGTAACGACGGCCCGGATACCCTTCTGCATATTTGTTGGTCAGGACCGATCCTTGAGCATCGAGGACGGCCTTGGAGACGATATTTTCCGAGGCGATGAGTTCGATCTTGTCCCGCTGGCGGTTCAATTCCTCGTCGATGGCGCGCGCCACTTCGGGGTCTGCTTGCGCTAACCCACGGGAAAAGAAGTCAGATTCCCGCTGTTCGGTGTTGGTCATCGTCGCCACCATTACGGATTGTCCCCTTGCGCTGCCTATCGCGGTGCTACCCCTACCGTTTTACCAGATGTTGCGCCAGATGCGGCAACCTCGTTCGGGAGCGGCTTGGGGACAGAAATACCGCATAACAGTTGTCTTCATTAGATACCTAACAACCGTCGTATCAAATCAAGCTGCACAGAAGTTCCAAGACAACTTGAGCGCGCAGAAGCGAAGTTAGCAAAAAACAACCAAAGAGAAACGTCAGCGGAAGCACAACTTATTATCAATGCTGTCAGTCTACATAAGACGCTCCTTTTTTCATTTGCGCACGCTTGCTTTTGGCTTGGGGACGCGCAATACGGACTGAATAGAATTATAAAAACGAGGGCTGAATGACTTCCCAAGAACACGGCGCCCCACGCGCGGAAGATCTTTTGAAACTGGCGTCGGACATCGTGTCTGCTTATGTCAGCAATAATCCCGTTCCGGCGGCCGACCTGCCCAACATGATCCGCAGCGTCCATGCAACGCTCGGCGGCCTCTCGAGCGATGGAATGAGCGACGGCATCCCGGGCGGTCATAAGCCAGCCGTGCCGGTGAAGAAGTCGATCACGCCCGATTACATCATCTGTCTCGAGGACGGCAAAAAGCTGAAGATGCTCAAGCGCTATCTGCGCTCGAACTACGATCTGACGCCGGAAGAATATCGCGCGAAATGGGGCTTGCCTGCCGACTATCCGATGGTGGCGCCGAACTATGCCGCGAAGCGTTCGGAATTCGCCAAGAAGATCGGTCTCGGCCGCAGCGCTGCGCCTTCCAAGCGCCGCCGCTAAACTTCACCGCGTTTCTTTTTCAGCATGAAGTCCAGTTTCCGCGCGGCGGTGATTTTCAACGCCTCGCGCGCGGCGGGATTCGCCGGTCCGATCACGCTGACTTCCGTTCCGCTTTTGGGATCGATGGCCGTCGCCTTGACGACGTTGCCCTGCATCGCGAATTCGAAATAGATATCGTCGCCCTTATCCTTGGGCATAAATCAGGCGGCGCGGCCGAGCCGGTGCGACGTCCACACCTTATCCAGCGCTTCCACCAACGCCTTCATCATCTCGTCTGTGTGCATCGGAGACGGCGTGAAGCGCAGGCGTTCCGCGCCGCGCGGCACAGTCGGGAAATTGATCGGCTGCACATAGATCGCGTGGTCGCGCAAAAGCGTATCCGACACCGATTTACACAGCACCGCATCGCCCACGAACACTGGAACGATGTGGCTGGGTGAATCCATCACCGGCAATCCGGCCTCCGCGAACATCCGCTTCAATTTCGCCGCGTTCTCGTGCAGCTTCTCGCGTTCGGCATTGCAGGTTTTCAGGTGCCGCACGCTCGCCAGCACGCCCGCTGCCAGAACCGGCGCGAGCGAAGTGGTGAAAATGAAGCCCGGCGCGAACGACCGGATGCAATCAATCAGTTCCCTGGACGCGGCGATGTAACCGCCCATCACACCGAAGGCTTTGGCCATCGTGCCTTCGATGATGTCGACCCGATGCATGGCACCGTCGCGCGCCGCAACGCCCGCACCGCGCGCACCATAGAGACCCACGCCATGCACTTCGTCGAGATAGGTCATCGCGCCGTATCTTTCGGCGAGATCGCAGAAGCCTGCTATCGGCCCGAAATCGCCGTCCATCGAATAGACGGATTCAAAGGCAATCAGCTTCGGCGCATCGGGGTCGGCCGCGGCCAGCAATTCTTCGAGATGCGCAAGGTCATTGTGACGGAACACGCGCTTTTCCATGCCGCCATGCTTGATGCCTTCGATCATCGAGGCGTGGTTGAGCGCGTCGGAAAACACGATCAGCCCGGGCAGGAGTTTCGCCAGCGTGGCAAGCGTCGCATCGTTCGACACGAAACCGGAGGTGAATGTCAGCGCGGCTTCCTTGCCGTGCAGATCGGCAAGCTCGCGCTCCAGTTCGACGTGGTAATGCGTGGTACCGGAGATATTCCGCGTGCCGCCCGAGCCTGCGCCCGCGTGTTCCAGCGCTTCGTGCATCGCCGCCAGCACCTTGGGATGCTGGCCCATGCAGAGATAATCGTTGCTGCACCAGACGGTGATCGGGCGCCTGCCGCTTTCGGAATGGAAGTCGGCGTTGGGAAAGGAGCCGCGATGACGCACGATGTCGGCGAATACGCGGTAACGCCCCTCGCGCCTCAAGCCGCCCAGCGCATTGCGGAATTTCGCTTCGTACGGAAACGCCATCTGTCGTCTGCCGGACCCGTCCGGCCCGCTCTTGCTGTGCTTTGGAGAGGATAACCCGGCACCCCCTTGAACCCCAAAGCGAATTGTCACAGCGGACCAAGTGTCCGGCGCTCAGTTGCGAGTCGCTCTCAAGAGGCGGTGGCAACAACCGCGTTCACGGCCATGGCAATCAGGACCGTGTTGAAGAAGAACGAGACGATGGAGTGTTTGAGCGTCGCGCGCCGCATCTGCGTGGTGAGGACCTGGACGTCGGAAACCTGGGCAGTCATGCCGACCACGAAGGAGAAGTAGAGGAAATCCCAGCTACCCGGCTCGTCGGTGCCGGGGAATTTGAGCGCCTTGGTCTTGCCATCCGCTCCGCCGAGATAGTGTAGGTTCGCGTAGTGGAAGGCGCTGATGGTGTGTAACGAGAACCATGCAAGCGGCGCGCTCGCGACCGACAGCACGAAAGCCAAGGTGCCGGGATTCTGTTTCTGGTTGAGCACCGTAAAGATGCCGACCGAGCAGAGCGCGATCACCGCCAGGGTGATGAGAAGTACGATCAGCGCGCCCTCGTCCTCCACTGCCGCCCGCTTTTTCAATCCCTTCTCGTCGAGGTGGGCGATCAGCACCGCACTCGCAATCAGGTAAGCGAGAAAGAATGCATCCCCCGCCGCTGCGATGCGTGCGGGCGGCACCAGATGTGACGTCAGGAAATACACCGCGACGCCCAGCAGGGCGGCCGGATAGAACCGGGCGTGGTGATAGAAATAGCCACGGATGAGCGACGAACGGGCAGCCATGCCCATTCGTCGCACGAATCGGGATCGGAATTAAAGCCGGAAGCGGACCTGGTCGATCCAGAAGCGTTCGAGGCGGCGAAGCGCGGTGTTCGTTCCTTCGAGGTCGCTCGCCCCGACATTGCCGACCGCCTGCAAAGACAGCAGATGCCGCCCGAACAGCTCGACGAGCATCGCGCGCACCACTTCGCCCTTCTTGGTCAGGCGAACCAGCACCGAACGGCGGTCCACCGCCGAACGCTCATGGTGGATGTAACCCGCATCGACGAGCTTCTTGAGATTGTACGACACGTTCGAGCCCAGATAGTGCCCGCGCGTGCGCAACTCGCCCGCCGTCAATTCCTGGTCGCCGACGTTGAACAACAGCAACGCCTGAACGGAATTGATCTCGCGTTCGTCGCGACGATCGAGTTCGTCCTTGATGACGTCGAGAAGTTGCCGATGCAGACGCTCGATCAGGCCGAGCGTCTCCAGATAATGCTTGCCAACATCAGGCGCATCGCTGAGCGGTGCCCCCGGTTGGGCTTTCGCCAAAGCTGTCATCACCATCCCCTGCGATTTTTCGCAGGCCCACCTTTTGTTTGGGGCAAAGGTAAGGATGACTCGTTAAGAGGGCGTAAAAGAACATCAGGCCGCTCCGCGCAGCATATTGATAATGCCGGAGAAATCTGTGTTTCCATGA